>NZ_JCADBL010000010.1:0-265306 GCF_059359015.1 Micromonospora sp. LZ37
AACCCGGAAGCTAAGCCCTCCAGCGCCGATGGTACTGCACTCGGGAGGGTGTGGGAGAGTAGGACGCCGCCGGACAACCATTCCATTCAGGCCCACCCCGCAAGGGGTGGGCCTGAATGCGTTTCCAGACAGTTTCCCGGCGCAGGTCCGTGAAAGCCGCGGGCGGCACCGGCCACCGTGGAGTGAGTACCGAGACCGGGCAGCTCCGCCGGCCTCACCGCCCTTCGACCGGGTGACCTCCAAGAAGCGCAACGTCGTACCGGCTCAAGCAGTGGCGTGACGTGGCGAGCCGATAGGCCGGACGTTCATCCCGCTACCGCGCCGGCCTCGTCCTGGTCGCGGCCGTCAGCTGTCTTCTGCCGGAAGAGGCATCTTCAGCGGCGCCAGAATTGGCGCGGCGCGAACCCGTCACGTCGCAGCCAGTGCTCGGTGTAGACGATCCGCTCCGCCTCGACGACCACGAGTGTGTCCTGGGGCGGCTCGGACAGCGGTCGCCCCCGCTCGGCGTGCTCGTTCTCCCATCGGAACGCCGTCCAGTAGTGGGCCCGCTCCGGATGCTGCGGGTCAAGCACCTTGGCAGTTCCGAACAGTTGAGCACCCCGGCTGCTGGCGAGCCCGACCAGCGGCGCGAAGATGCCGATGGACACCCGCGGGTCGGTAGCGATGTTGCGCATCTTCGGCGAGCGGGCGCAGCGGTGAAGAGCACCGCGAAGCCAAGCGGGTAGTACCGCACCGGGGTGGCCAGCGGTCCGTCAGTTCCCGTGGTGGCCAGCACGCACATGTTCTGTGTCGACAGCAGGTGGAGGATGCGCTCTTCGAGCCGCTCGCGATCGAGCCGCTTCCCCGGCGTCGGCCCGGTCAGCCACGGATTCGTCAACGGCATGCAGTGTCCTCGACCATGGCGAGCACCATACCCATTTGACCTGCACGTCGACTACCAAGATCGATAGGGCAGGTAGCGAGCTGGAGCCTGCCGGAAGGCACGGCCGCGCAAGCCCCTACGGGCGTACGTGTGAAGGCCATTCACCAGGAGTGAGGCGGCCGTCACTAGGGCACACTGACCGGGTGGACGATGTGCGGTGTGACATGGAGATGGGCTCCGGCCCGGGCGGCCCGGCCGAACCGACCGTGCGGGTGGCGCTGGTGGGAGAGCGTGGCCTGCTGCGTACCGTCGTGGCCGGGGTCCTCGCCACGACGCCGGGCTTCGAGGTGGTCGGACAGGGTGTCCCGGACCAGGACGCCACCGGAGCTGACAGCCGGGCGGATCTCGTACTGATGGACCTCGACACGGTCGAGGACCCCTGGACCCTGACCGGGCGCCTGCACGCCCGCCGTCCGGAATGCGCGGTGGTGGTGCTGACTGCCCGGCGTACCGCGCGGGTGCTGCGGCGGGCGCTCCGGGCCGGCGTGCGGGGGCTCATCGGCAAGGACGTGGCGCCGGCGGAGCTGATCGACCAGCTTCGCGCGATCGCCGGCGGGCAGCGGAGGATCGATCCGCAGACCGCGCTGGCCGCTCTGGACGCCGCGGTCAACCCGTTGAGCGAGCGGGAACGGGAGGTGGCCGCGGCGGCCGCCCGGGGGTGGTCCGCCAGGGAGATCGCCGCCCGGCTCCACCTGGCTCCCGGCACGGTCCGCAACCACATCTCGACCCTGCTGCGGAAGACCGGCGGACGGAACCGGTGGGAGGCGGTGCAACACGCCCGGGATGCGGGTTGGATCTGACCGACATGCGTCGCCAGGGTTTCGCGGGGGCAGCATCTTCCATAGGATCCCTAACCGTGCGTCATCGAGTGCGCACGTCACGTCAGGCAGCGGGGGGTTGTCGACGGAAGGGTCCTGCATGGTCCGCACGCTGCTCGCGCTCAGGGGGAGGTTGGTCCGGGGGGCACTGGCCCACCTGTTGGCCGCGGAGGAGGACATCGACGTGGTCGGGGAGGCGGACACACCGAAGGAGTTCCAGGCCGCCCTGCGGGCCGAACGTCCCGATGTGGCCGTCATCGACGCTGAGATGGTCACCGCGGACCAGTTGTGCGACCTCGCGTCGGGCGACTCCGGCGGTCCTCCCGGCGACGGTCGGCTCGGCCGGTTGCTGGTGCTGGTGGAGCAGCGCCGCGCGGCCCGTCTGGGCCCGGTGCTCGTCGAACACGGCCGGCGGATCGGCTTCCTGAGCCACGACGTGCCGCCCGCGCGGATCGCCGACGGCGTGCGTCAGCTCGCGGACGGGCAGGTCGTCCTGGACCCGGACCTGGTGGTCGCGGCGCTGGCGGTCGCGGAGAATCCGCTGACCCCCCGCGAGCGGGAGGTGCTCGACGTGGCGGCCGAGGGCCACCCGGTCCGGGACATCGCCCAGAAGCTGGCCCTGTCGGCGGGGACGGTCCGCAACCACCTCTCCCGGGTCATGGCGAAGACCGGCGCGCGTACGCGGCTGGAAGCGGTGCGGATCGCCCGCGAGTCGGGCTGGATCTGACCTGAGCGGGCTCACCGTAGCCGACGAGTTCCCGGTACGCGGCCGAGCGGGCGAGCAGGCCCGGGTGACTGTCGACCAGCGCGGTGTGGCCGTCGAGCAGCAGGACCCGACGGGCCCGTAGGGCTGAGCTGATCCGGTGCGCGATGACCACCAGTGTGCCGGGCCGGTCGGCGAACGCCTCCTCCCAGCGCGCCTCGGTGGCTGGGTCGAGGTGGCAGGTCGCCTCGTCGAGGATCACGAGGGACGCGGGGGAGAGCCACGCCCGCAGCAGAGCCAGTTGCTGGCGCTCCCCGGCGGAGAGGTCCGCCGGGCACAGCGTCGCGTCGTGGCCGCCGAGCCGGGCCAGCAGCCCGGCGAGCCCCAGCCGCGTCGCCGCCCGCGTGATCGTCTCGTCGGGCAGGTCGGGGCGCAGGTAGGTGAGGTTCTCCCGGACCGTGCCGGTGAAGACGTACGCCTCCTGGGGGATCAGCACGCGCCGGTCGGCCAGCTCGGCCGGGGTCGCGTCGGCCACCCGCACCCCGCCCAGGTGGACCGTTCCGGCCTGCGGCCGCAGCACCCCGGCGACGAGTCCGGCCAGGGTGGACTTGCCGATGCCGCTCGCGCCCACGATCACCAGGTGGTCCCCGACGGGCACGTCGAGGTCGAATCCGTCGAGCACCGGGTCGGCGTGCGGGCCGTACCGGAAGGTCACGCCCCGCAGGGACAGCGCCGGCGCCGCCGTTCCCGGCGTCGGCAGCGGCACCCGGGCGGCGCTGGTGGCCGGCCGGTCCGGGGCGCCGGCGCGCAGCAGCCGGTCGAGGGTCACCGCGAAGCGGAGCCCCCCGGCGGCCACCCCCTGGACCAGGGTGTGCAGGGCGGGCTGCACCCCACTGACCACGTAGACCAGCGCGCCGAGCACCGCGCCGGGCCCGAGCCCCTGCCGGACCAGCCACGGGGTGGCCAGCAGCACCACCGGCACCGGCACCCACCCGCCGACGGCGAGGGTCAGTCCCCGGGTGACCGCCATGGTCGCCAGCCGCCGCTCCACCCGGGCCTGCGCGTCGACGTGCGCGCCGACCCAGCCGGTGACCCGGTCCCGCGCGCCGCTGACCGTGACGTCGCGGTGGCCGATCACCGCGGTCACCGCCACCCGGCCCAGCTCCTCGTCGGCGAGCACGTACTGCCGCTGGCGGGCGATCATCGCCGGCAGGGCCGCCACGAACAGGCCCAGCCCGACCAGCATCGGCACCGCCACCAGCAGCGCGACCGGCGCGGCCAGGGAGACCAGGCCGACGAGGGCGGCGGCGGCGGTGAACAGGAAACCGCGGACCACCATCAGCAGGCCGGCGTAGGTGTCCCGCACCATCTCCACCTGGTGGCTGAGCCGGGCCACCGCGGCGTCGTCGCCGCGCCCGCCGGCCGCACCGGTCAGCGCGCCGGTGACCACCCGGCGCAGCAGGTCGTCCCGGAACGGTTCGACCACGTCGCCGAGCAGGGCGTACGTCCGGTTGGTGCCGACGGCGCCGACGAGGACGGCGAGAGCGAGCAGGCCCAGCCACAGCAGCCCGGCCGCCGGCCGGCCGGCGAGGAAGCCGTCGTCGACCGCCCGCGCGGTCAGCAGGCCGGCCAGCGTGGCCGGCAGCGCCTCCGCGAGCGACCAGCCGGCCAGCCGGTACAGCTCGGAGCGGCGGGACCGCAGCGCCGCCCGGGTCACCTCGCCCACGGTGGTCACGACCGGAACACCGCCCGGTAGTCGGGGTCGTCCCACAGCGTCGGGTGCGGGCCGACCGCCCGGACCCGGCCGCCGTCCACCCAGGCCACCAGGTCCGCCCGGGCGGCCATGCCGACCCGGTGGCTGACCACGATCCGGGTACGCCGGTCGTCCGGCGCGGTCAACGCCCGGGTCACCCGGTACTCGGTGACGGTGTCCAGGCTGGACGTGGCGTCGTCGAGGATCAGCAGCCGCTTGGCGCGCAGCGCCCGGGCCAGCCCGAGCCGCTGCCGTTCGCCACCGGACATGGCGACGTCGGCCAACGGCGTCCGGTAGCGGTGCGGCAGCCGCTCGACGAAGTCGTGGATGGCCGCCGCTCTCGCCACCGGCGCCGGGTCGGCCCCGCAGCCGACGGCCTCGCCGACGGTGGCGCCGACCAGCACCGGCCGCTCGAAGCCGTAGCCGGTGGCGGTGGTCAGGGCCGTCGCGGTCAGCTCGGGCAGCGGTACGCCGTCGAGGCGTACCTGGCCGGTGTCCGGGTCGCGCAGCCGTCCGGCGACGGCCGCCAGCAGGGACTTGCCCGCCCCGGACCGGCCGACCACCACCAGCAGCGTCCCACCGGGTACCCGCAGGTCCACCCGGTCGAGCAGGGGACGCCCGTCGGCGCCCCGTACGGTGACCCCGCGCAGTTCCAGCTCGCCGGGCCCGGGGGGCAGGGTGCGGGTGCCGTGTTGCCGGACCGGCTCGTCGAGCACCTCCGTGGCGCGGCGGCAGCCGGCCCGTACCCGGACCGCCGCCTGGAGGGTGCTCACCACCGTGCCCAGGCCGGCGCCGATCGCGGCGTACTGGAGGGCGGCCAGCAGCTCACCGGGGGTCAACCGGCCGGCGGCCAACGACACCCCGCCGACGGCGACCACCGCCAGTTGCAGCAGCGGGTTGAGCACCGCGCCCCGGGTCGCCGCCCCGGCCAGCACGCTCCACGTCCGGGCGCCGTACGCCCGCAGTGTCGGGACCGGGGTCAGCACCCGCGCGACCTCGCGTTCCAGGGTGCCGGCGGCGGCGATGGTGCGCGCGCCGGCCAGGGCCTCCACCAGGAGGCCGGCGAGCGTGCCCTGGGCCTGCTGGTAGCCGGCGACGGCGGCGGACGCGTCGGCGACGAAGCGGCGAAGCAGCACGCCCAGCAGCAGCAACCCCACGACGAAGGTGAGGCCGAGCCACGGGTCGATCAGGGTGAGGGCCACCAGGCTTCCCACCGGGGGCAGCAGCACGGTGCCGGCCCGTACCAGGGTCGGGGCCGCCTGGCCGGCGTCGGCCACCTGGCCCACCAGCCGGCCCACCAGGTCGCCCACCGGGTGACGGGCCGCGGTGCGGGGGTCGAGGGAGAAGATGTGCCGGGTCAGGGTGTGCCGGAGAGCGGCGACGGACCGGGCGGTGGCCGCGCCCGTGCCGTAGTCGCGGATCGCGCCGGTGAGGACCAGCACGGCGATCAGCCCGACGGCGATGAGCAGCCAGTGGCCGGAGGAGGCCTCCGGCGTCACGCCGACGGCGGCGTCGACGGCGCGACCCAGGATCGCGGGCAGCGCCAGTTCGGCCGCCACGTGCGTCACGGTGACCGCGGCCAGCGTCGGGGTCCAGTGGCCGGTGGATCTGACGGCGCGCAGCAGGAGCCGGTCGGCCGGGTCCATGCCACCCCTCTCCCGTCGTCGCGCGGCCCCGGACCGGGGTAACCGGTCCGGGGCCAGGCGAACTGATCGTCAGTTACAGGTGGTGACGCTCAGCGAGCTGTCGCCGCAGAGCAGCAGGCTGGCGCGGCTGCCACCGCCGGTGCGCTCGGCGGCCGGCAGTTCCATCCCCTGGAGGTCGAGCAGAGCCATGTCGGTTCCTCTTTCTCTGTCGATGGTGCGGATCGGTGGGTCGGAGTGGTCGTCGGGTCGACGGCCACCAGGTCAGTTGCAGGTCGTGACGCTCAGCGAGCTGTCACCGCAGAGCAGCAGGCTGGCGCGGCTGCCACCGCCGGTACGCTCGGCGGCCGGCAGCTCCATCCCCTGGAGGTCGAGCAGAGCCATGTCGATTCACCTCCTTCCAGATAGTTCGGGTCGGTCGGCCCCGGGATGACTCCCGGGGAGCTGGTGGGCCGGTCAACCGGCCGGGGTGGTGGTGTCCTCCGCCCGGGTCGCCTCGGGCAGTGGCGTCAGGAACGGCAACCGGACCGCGTCCGCCGGTCGGGTCGCCGCCAAAGCGGTCAGGACGCCCGCGGTGCCGGTGGCCAGGTCCATGGAGAGCCGCAGCAGCTGGTCGCCGGGGAACGCGGTCGCGCCCCGGTACGGCAGCGCGTGCCAGCTCAGCAGCCGGGCCTGGTGCCGCGCCGCGTCGTACTCGCCCCGTTCCGCGAGGTAGGCGACGATCCCGGCGCGGCCGGCGAAGAGGCCCGACTGGGCGTAGAAGGGGGAGTCGGCGCACCGCCGGATCGCGGCCGCGGTGGTCCGCAGCTCCTCGTCGGGGCGGTGGCGCAGGTACTGGTCCAGGACCAGCCCGATGCCGACGCTGCCCTCGGCGAGGTACGGCATGGTCCGCCAGCCCTCGTTGACCTCGAGGTGGCCGGCGTCGCGCAGGACGCAGCGGCGCAGGTCCTGCCGCAGCGCGGTGGCGGCGTGGTCGAGCAGCGCCGGATCGTGGTCGAGTTCGTACATCCGCAGCAACATCAGCGCCACCCCGGCGCCGCCGCGGGTCAGCCCCGCGTACGGGTGCCGGCCGCCGCTGATCTCCGCGACGGACTCCACGTCTCCGAGCCGGTCGACGACCAGGCCGACCGCCCGCCGGGCGGCGTCGGCGTAGCGCCGCTCGCCGGTCACCCCGGCGAAGTGAGCCAGGTTGAGCGCGATCCCGGACAGCCCGTCGGTCAGGTCGTTGCCCAACTCCGTCCAGGGCTGGTCGAGGCAGAGCTCCAGCAGGCGGAGCGCCTCGTCGCGGTGCCCGAGCCGGTCCAGCACGTACGCGACGCCGTGCAGCCCGTCGTAGAAGCCGAGGCGGCTGCCGGGGGCCGGTTGGGCGACCCGGTCGATGAGCCACCGCGTGTGCTCGGGGTCGGTGGGGGCGCCGGCGGCGTGCAGGGCCCAGAGCACCCCGGCCGCGCCGTGCGCGACGCCGAGGCCGCCGTCGGCGCCGCTGAACTGGCGGATGTCGCCGGGGAAGAGCCGGTCGTGGCGGTGCGGGGTGGCGCTGGCGGTGATCGCGGCGGCGAGCCGGTCGCGCAGCCCCGGCCAGTCGTCCGGGTCGATCCGGACCGCGTCGCGGAGCGCGGCGGTCGCGGTCGGCTCGGCCGCCGCCTCGCCGACGATCACGCCGACCGTCTCGTCGAGCACGTCCCGGGGGACGGGGAACTGCGCGGCGACCACGTCGGCCAGGTGCGCGGCCTTGGCCGGGGCGAGCCGCAGCATCGCCGTCAGCGGCAGGAACAGCGCCAGCCGCAGGCAGGCCAGGGCGTACCGGTCGACGGCGAGGCCGGTGCGGTCGCGCGGCGCGGCGAAGGCCTGGTTGCGCAGCGCCGGCCGGTCCGCCTCGCCGACGGGCGCGGCGACCTCGAAGTCGACCAGCGTGACCGTCCCGTCCGGACCGACCAGGATGTTGAACATGTGCAGGTCGCCGTAGACGATCCCGTGGGCGTGGATGGCGTCGACCGCCTCGGTTACCTGCCGGTGGACGTCCAGCGCCCACCGGGTGTACGCGGCGCGGTCGCCGTCGTGGTTGACCAGCGGGTAGCGCTCCACGACCACCTGGTTGAGCGGGCGGCCCTCAACGAACTCCAGGGCCAGGAACTCGTGCCCGCCGAAGCTGAACTCGTCGTGCACCCGCACCAGGTGGGGCACGTCGGCGAGCCGGCGCAGCATCTCGGCCTCCCGGCGCAGCCGGGTCACCGCGTCGGCGCCGGTGGCGTCCAGTCCGGCGTGCGGACGGGCCTCCTTCAGCACCACCCGCGCCCCGGTTCGGGTGTCGCGCGCCTCGTACAGGCCACCGCCGTTGGAGAAGTGGATCACCTTCTCGATCCGGTACGGCAGGTCGGTGGTGTGCGCGGCGTTGCGGGCGGCCAGGTGCGGGGCGAGGAAGTCGGGCAGGGTGACCCACTCGGGCACGTGGAAGACCGGGTCCCGGCGGTCCGGCACCAGCGTGCCGTCCGGGTCCTCGATCGCCGCGACGACCTGCCCCTCGGGGGAGAGGCAGTAGCGGGCGGCGAAACCCCCGTAGCGCAGGTAGACCGGTCCCTCGCCGTAGCGCAGGTCGCTGAGGATGTACGGGCCCTGCTCCCCGTCGAGCAGCGCCGCCAGCTCCTTCGCGGTGAGCTCCAGCTCGGCGTCGTCGCGGGGGTAGACGGTGATGAACTTGCCGCTGCTGCCCCGCCGGGCGTATTTGCTGTTGCGCATGAGCAGCATCCGCGGCCCGCGCAGGTGCTTGTACGGGATGCCCCGGGGCTGGCAGTAGTCCATCACCCGGGTGAGCACCCGTTCGGCGTTGTCCAGCCGCGCCGACACGTGGATCTTCCAACCCTGCTGGGGGAGGGAGCCGCCGACCGGCGCGTGGATCAGCCAGTCGTCCTTGACCTCGACCTCCCAGCCGTCGGCGGTCGGGCGGTCCGCGGCGTACCGGGGGGTCTTGGTGCTGGCGCTGGCCAACGAGTCGTAGAAGAGCGGGTCGACCGCGCAGAACGAGTCGTATCGGTCATCCATGTCGCCTCCCTCCGCTGCCTGATCGGGTCAGGTCAATCCTGCGGACGGACGGCGGGTGTGCACAGTGCGATGAGTCATGGACCCTGGGTGAGTTTCGCACCCCCGGATCGTGACAACTGCGGAGTTTGAACTCGCGAACACCGCTTCACCTGGGACGACGTACCTCGTGACGGCCACCGGGGACGGGATCCGGTCCCGCCCCCGCCGGCCGTGCCCCGGTTTCAGCCGGCGGCGACGGAGGCCAGGTAGCTCTCCGCCCGGTCCGGCGCCATGAACCAGTGCTGCAAGTCGTTCGGGTCGCTGAAGCCGTTGGCGAACCGGCGGGCCACCGTCGGGTTCACCGAGGCCGTGCCGAGGACCTGCTGCACGTGCGGTGGCAGCGGCTGGAGCATGGCGTTGGTCCAGTCGGTGACCGCCAGCCCTGTCTCCGCCCAGAACCGCTCGAACGTCCGACCCATCCACTCCCGGTCGAAGGGTTGGTCACCGCGCTCCACGATGGACCGCAGATACGACGCCGCGCACTTCGCGGCGGTGTTGCTGCCCTGGCCGGTGATCGGATCGTTGGCGACCACCACGTCGGCCATGCCCAGGACGACGCCGCCCGAGGGAAGCTCCGCCACCGGGTGGCGCACCGTCGGGGTGTACCGGCCGGACAGGGTGGCGCGGGCGTCGGTCAGCTCGACCCCGGCGCACCGCTCGTAGATCCACGGGGTGTACCGCCGGGCCAGCTCCAGGGTCAGCCGGAGGTGCTCGGCCGGCTCCCGGCGTTCGGTCCACAGGTCGAGCGGGCCGCCGGGCACCGCCTCCCAGAACAGGATGTCGCAGGGGCCGGAGAGGGTGAGTGCGGGGATGACGAACAGCTCGCCGAGCCCGGGCACCGCGTTGAAGCTGACGTGGGGCACCGGCCAGAGCGGATCTGGCGCCATCCCGTGCACGTACGCTACCGCCAACCCTCGCTGGGGGGCGGTGTGCACCGAGCGCTGCGGGTCGCGGTCGAAGACGCCCACCAGGTCGCCCTTGCCGGCGGCCACCACGGTGAGGTCGTACCGGCCGAGCCGGGTCAGCCCGTCCAGGTCGGCGGTGGTGACGCCCTGGTAGTGCACCGTGCCGCCGCGCTGCTCGAACAGCTCGAGCCAGGCGGCCATCTTCACGCGCTGGTCGGTGCTCTGGGCGGGCTCGTCCAGGGGGCAGGGGATGCGCAGCGCCCGCTCTCCGGGCGGCGCGGAGAGCGACACGTGCAGTCCCTGCAGCGGTGGCGCCTGGTCCTGCCAGAGGTCCAGCCCGTACCGCCGCTCGATGCTCAGGGCGGCGCCGAACATGGCCTGCGTGCTCATCACCGCGCCCCGCCGGATCTCCTCCGGCGTGCGGGCCGCCATGACGGTCACGTCGTAGCCCTCGGCGAGCAGGCTCAGCCCGAGCTGAAGACCGGACTGGCCGGCCCCGACGATCAGAATTTTCCGCATTGGTACCTCCAGGTGGTTGGGCTACCGGGCGGCGGGGACGCCCGGGGACGGGTCGCCGGTGCGGTGCATCGTGTGCTCGACGACCGCCAGCAACGCTCGGGCGACCGAGGACGGGTCGCGGAGGTCGCCCGCGATGACCGGCACCGCGGGGGAGAGCCCGAGGGCCTCCCGTACGTCGTCCAGGTGGTGGGTCAGCACGCCGTCGAAGAGGTTCACGCAGACCACGAACGGCAGGTCGGTGTCCTGCTCGAAGTAGTTGACCGCGGGGAACGACGCTTCCAGGCGGCGGGTGTCGGCCAGCACCAGCGCGCCGACCGCCCCCCGGCACAGGTCGTCCCACATCGGCCAGAACCGGGGCTGGCCGGGCGTCCCGAACAGGTACAGCACCAGGTCCGGGCCGATCGTCAGCCGTCCGAAGTCCATCGCTACGGTCGTGGTCGTCTTGTCGATCCCCGGGTCGAGCCGGTCCACGGTCTCACTGGCCGCGGTCATCCACGCCTCGGTGTTGATCGGTGGGATCTCCGAGATGGACCGGACACAGGTCGTCTTGCCGACCCCGAAACCGCCGGCGATGACGATCTTCGCCGAGGTCAGCAGCGGGCTGTCAGGCAAGCTGGCGGAGGCCATCGCGGAGTCTCTCCAGAAGGCGGAAGTCGAACGGTGAGGTGTACTGGTCACTGTGGACCCGCAGCCGGTCGGTGGCGGCGAGGTCGTCGACCACCACCCGGGTGACACCCAGCGTCATCCCGCAAACCGCGGAGAGCTCGGCGACGGACCGGGTCCGGCGGGCGTGTTCGTAGAGCGACCGGGACTCGGGCAGCAGACCCGAGGCGAAGACGGCGTCGTAGTACGGCACCGACACCAGGGTGTGCACGAGCAGGTGACGCCGGGTGCGGGTACGGCCTCCGGTGAGGATGTACGGTCGCACCTTCCAGTACGGGGTGGGCACGGTGGCTCCCTCGGTTCTGGCCCGTCAGCGGGCCGGCTGGCTGGCGGTGAGGCGGTGCAGTTCGCTGCGGACCTGCGGGGTGAGCGCGTGTCGCACCGCTCCGACGAACTGCGTCATCCGATAGGAGACGACCCGCAGGTCACAGCCGGCCGCGGCGGCGACGGCCAGGCCCGCAGACTCGCCGACCCGCATGAACAGCAGGTGCCCGCGCGGCAGCCGGACCGTCAGGTACTCCGAGGCGCCGAGGTCGAGCAGCGCGGCGCTGCGGTCGGCCATGCTGAGCAGCCCCGAGGTCAGCGCGGCGAGCTGGTCGCCCAGGTCGCGGGGAACCTGACGGGACGCGGCGAGCTGGAGGCCGTCGAGGGAGACCAGCAGGGCGTGGTTGACGCCGGGCACGTCCTCGGCGAACTGCCGGATCAGCCAGGCGCAGTCGGGCTGGCCCGGGCCGGGCGTCGGCGGGGCGTCGTCGCGCCGGTGGATCGGGGTCATCGCAGGTGTCCTTCGTGCAGAGGGGCGGACTGTGCGTCGCTGATGCCGGCGGCGAAGGCGGCGGTCTCGTCGGGCCAGGCGTCGGGGGCGGACCCGTCGTCCACGCCGGTCGCCGCCGCGGACCGGGGCGGCGGCTGCCCCCCGGTCGGCTCGTCCGCGCGGACGCTTCCGGGCGTCCGTCGGGGCAGGCCGGCGCCCGGACCGGGCTGGCCGGCCCGGGTGCCGGGGTCGTCGCCGGCCGACGGGGCACCCAGCGCGTTCAGGCGCACCGTGGGTGACTGAGCGGCGTGGGACGGCGGCATGGGTGCGCTCCGATGGCGGGTCTGGGCCCAGGCCGGCGAGGGACCGGCCGGTGTCGGGGGCTCCGCGGCAGGCGCTCCGGCGGGCCCAGTCGCCACGTCGCACAGCAGGGCGCCGGGGATCAGCGCCGTTGCGGTCGTTCCGCCCGAGGGCCGGTTGGTGAGAGTGACCCGCAGCTGATTGGCGCGAGCCAGGTGCGCGACGACGACCAGGCCCAGGTGCGCCGCCGGGTTCTGCCCGGCCGGCGCCGGGCCGGTGCCGGCGAGCATGGCGTTGAGCGCCGTCAGGTGGTGAGGGTCCACCCCGACACCGGCGTCCTCGATCCGCAGCAGCACGCTCCCGTCCTCGGTGACGAACGCGGAGACGGTCACCGCCGAGGAGGGGGGCGAGAAGCGGGCGGCGTTGTCGAGCAGCTCGGTGAGCACCCGGATGACATCGTCCGCGGCGAACTCGACGACGCCGAGCGCCACGACGTGCCCGATCCTGATCCGGGGGTAGTACTCGACGGCCGAGGCGGCGGCGCGTACCACGTCGACCAGGGTGACGGTTTGCGGATCGGCGTCCTCGACCCGGCGACCCAACAGGACCTGCAGGTTCTCCGCGTGGCGGCGGATCCGGGTGTTGGCGTGGTCGATGCGGTAGAGCCGTTCCAGCCGTTCCGGGTCCTGCTCGTCGCTCTCGACGGCTTCGAGGTGGCTGCCCATCTGGTAGGCCGTGGCGAGGATGCGCAGGGCGAACTGCTCGCAGATCGCCGGCCAGAGGGTGTCCGTCGGCTTCTCGGGCGGGGGCGGGGGTGCGGTCTCCGCCGCGGCGACTGACCACTGCGCCACCGTCGGGTCCAGCCAGCGGGCCGCGCGCTGCCGCCAGGTCAACTGCCGCCGCGTCGAGGACTCCATTCGGGAAACATCAGCATGCTTCATGAAGTACCCGATCTATCGGTAATAGTCCTTTCTGGCATGGTGCAGCAGTCAACCACCGTCCTGTCCGGATGGCAACATTCAAGGTCAACTTGGGCCGGTTTTCACACCGCCGTACGCCATCGCGCCCGCCCCACGACCGGACCGACCGGCACGACACCACATGTATGCATCGCGTGCGACTCCCGGAACGCAACAGGCAATTCGATACGACACGGCGACGCGTCTCGTACGCGGGCGGTCGTCGGGGCGTGCGTCACCGGGTCGGCGGTCGGGCTCCCGCCGTCGGCGGTGGAAGGTGCCACGGGCCGCAGGCTCGCGGCACCCGCGGGTCAGCCGATCAGGTCCACAGTCGGCAGTGGCAGCTCGGGCAGCGACACCGAGGGCCTCGGCTTCGGCTCCGTCGGCAGGGGCAGTTCCGGCAGCGACGGCAGGAGGTTGCCACCCGACGCCGGCGTCGGCTTCGACGTCGGCTTCGGCGTGGGTGGCCGCGGGGCGGCCGGGCGGGGGGCCGGCGGACGGGTGGAGGCCGGACCGCCGGACGGGGAGGTCGTGGCGGGCGGCGTGAGCGGCGTGGGCGGCGGCGTCGAGGCGGCGCACCGGGGCCAGGTGGGACAGGCCGGAATGGTCATGTCGCCGAGAACGGCGTCGAGCTCGGCCAGCAGCCGGGCGGCCTCGGCCGGATCGCCGACCCCGGCCAGCTCCCGTCGGGCCTGGTCGACCAGCTGCCGGGCCTCCTCGAAGCGTCCCGCCGCGGCGGCCTCCCGGGCCCGGGCGATGGTTTCCTCGACCAGCCGCACCTCCGCCCGTTCGGGGTGCAGGACCTTGGTGAGCGACCACAGTGGGCTGGCCGGGCCCGCGTCGCGGCTGCCGATCCCCAGCCCGGCCACCAGCACCAGCGCGGCGGCCACGGCAGCGGCCAGCCGCACGGCCCGCCGCCGCAGGGGCAGCGGCCGGACCGGGGCGAGCGCGGGCGTCGGGGGAGCGTCGGGTCGGACCTGGGCGTGGTCGGGGTCCGGCGTGCCGGCGACCCACTCGAGCTCGTCCACCCCGGCGGCGACGTCGTCGCGCCAGGCGGCCAGCATCGCCGTGAGGTCGTCACCGTCGGACTCCGCCCCGCCCCGCCCGAGCGCGTCGAGGAGCAGGTCGTCGTGGGCGACCGTGCCGAGGTCCAGCTCCGCACCGTCGTCCGGCCAGCGCTCACTCATGCCGCCACCTCGTCGAGTCCGTTGCCGGCAAGCGTACGGAGCCGGGCGAGGGCGCGGGACTGGGCCACCCGTACGGCCGGGGCGGACATCCCGAGGATGGTGCCCACCTCATCGGCGGGCAGACCGACCGCCACCCGCAGGATGACGATCTCCCGCTGGACGTCGGGGAGGCGGTGCAGCAGCACCGCGAGCCGGCGGGCCAGGTCCGTGGCGACGGCCTGCTGCTCCGGCCCCGGCGCGGCGTCCGGGTGCTCGATCGGGGTGTCGGTGACGGCGACGGTGGCGTCGCGTACCGCCGCCCGCTGGGCGTCGGCGACCTTGTTCGCGGCGACGGCGAAGACGAACGCCGAGAACGGCCGGCCCTGGTCGCGGTAGCGGGGCAGGGCCTTCAACACCGCCAGGCAGACCTCCTGGGCGACGTCGTCGGCGGTGGTGTACGCACCGCCGACGCGGCCGAGGCGGGCCCGGCAGTAGCGGACGAGCTGTGGACGCACGTCGCTCAGCAGGGCCGCCATCGCCGCCCGGTCGCCGTCGGCGGCCAGGCGGACGAGCTCTGGCTCGATCGCTGTCGTCATTGATGCGAAACACCTTCGTTACCGGCGGGTGAACGAACGTTATCGAGACGCACGCCACTTCGCCAGGCCACATTCGGTGTCCGCCCGGTGACGCGAAAAAGGTTGTTGCGTTCCGACGGGCCGCCCCGATGTCACAGGTAACCAGCGACGAGGGGAGGGCAGGATGGGTGTCGAGGTGGCCGTGCGGGGACTGACCAAGTCCTTCGGCGGCCAACCGGTGTGGTCGGACATCAGCCTGACCCTGCCGGCCGGTGAGATCTCGGTGCTGCTGGGCCCCTCCGGCACCGGCAAGTCGGTCTTCCTCAAGACCCTGGTCGGCCTGCTGCGGCCCGACGCCGGCTCCATCCTGATCGAGGGCAAGGACCTGCCCCGGCTCTCCGAGCGCGCGCTGTACGAGGTGCGCAAGCTGTTCGGCGTGCTGTTCCAGGACGGCGCGCTCTTCGGCTCGATGACCATCTACGACAACGTGGCGTTCCCGCTGCGGGAGCACACCCGCAAGTCCGAGTCGCAGATCCGCGCCCTCGTCACCGAGAAGCTCGACATGGTCGGCCTGGTCGGCGCCGAGGGGAAGCTGCCCGGCGAGATCTCCGGCGGCATGCGCAAACGCGCCGGCCTGGCCCGCGCGCTGGTGCTCGACCCCCGCATCGTCCTGTTCGACGAGCCGGACTCCGGACTGGACCCGGTCCGCACCGCGTACCTGAACCAGCTCATCATCGACCTCAACCAGCGCACCGGCGCGACGTTCCTGATCGTCACCCACGACATCAACACCGCGCGGACGGTGCCGGACAACATCGGGCTGATCTACCACGGCCACCTGGCCATGTTCGGGCCCCGGGAGATGCTGCTGTCCAGCACCGAGCCGGTGGTGCGGCAGTTCCTCAACGCCCAGCGGGTCGGCCCGATCGGCATGGCCGAGGAGAAGGACGCCGAGGAGCTGCAGGCCGAGGCCGACGCCGGCGCCGAACTGGCCCCGCTGCCGCCCATCCCACGGCAACTGCAGCCCTCGGACGGACGGCCCCGCGCGGCCGAGCGGACACCCGGTCAGTGGCTGCGGGAGAACGGCGTCACCCCACCACCGGGCTCCTTCGAGGAGCAGCGCGGCGCGCAGCCGCCGACGGTTGAGCCGCGCCGTGAGGCCATGCACCGGGAGGAGGCCGGATGAGCGCCCCCGTCGCCGTGCTCCGCGGCACCGGCGAATTCTTCGCCTTCTGCCTGGACACCCTGCGCGGCCTCGGCCGCCGGCCGGTGCAGGTCCGCGAGTTCGTCCAGCAGGCCTGGTTCATCAGCTCGGTGTCGATCCTGCCCGCCGCGCTCGTCGCCATCCCCTTCGGCGCGGTCATCGCGTTGCAGCTCGGCTCGCTGGTCCGGCAGCTCGGCGCGCAGTCGTTCACCGGCGCCGCGTCGGTGCTCGCGGTGGTCCGCGAGGCGGGGCCGATCGTCACCGCGCTGGTCATCGCCGGCGCGGGCGGCTCGGCGATCTGCGCCGACCTCGGCTCCCGCAAGATCCGCGAGGAGCTCGACGCGATGCAGGTGCTGGGCATCGACCCGATCCACCGCCTCGTGGTGCCCCGGGTGCTCGCCTCGATGCTGGTCGCCGTCCTGCTCAACGGGCTGGTCAGCGTGGTCGGGGTCAGCGGCGGCTACCTGTTCAACGTGGTCATGCAGGGCGGCACGCCCGGCGCGTACCTGGCCAGCTTCCAGGCCCTCGGCCAACTGCCCGACCTGCTGGTGGGTGAGGTCAAGGCGCTGCTCTTCGGCGCCGCCGCCGCGCTGGTCGCCTCGTACAAGGGGATGACCGCGCGCGGCGGCCCGAAGGGGGTCGGCGACGCGGTCAACCAGAGCGTCGTCATCACCTTCATGCTGCTGTTCGCACTGAACTTCCTCGTCACGGCCGTGTACTTCCAGGTCGTACCGCAGAAGGGGAGCTGACGTGCCGGCGCTGCGACACCTCGACGACCTGGGCGGACAGCTCGCCTTCTACCTGCGCGCCTTCGCGTGGACGCCGCGCACCCTGCGCCGCTACAAGCGCGAGGTGGTACGGCTGCTGGCCGAGGTGAGCTTCGGCTCCGGCGCGCTCGCCGTGCTCGGCGGCACCGTCGGCGTCATCTGCTTCCTCACCTTCTTCACCGGCACCGAGGTCGGACTGCAGGGCTACCAGGCGCTCAACCAGCTCGGCAGCAGCGCGTTCACCGGTTTCGTCTCGGCGTACTTCAACACCCGGGAGATCTCGCCGCTGGTGGCGGCGCTGGCGCTGTCGGCGACCGTCGGCTGTGGCTTCACCGCCCAGCTGGGCGCGATGCGGATCTCCGAGGAGGTCGACGCCCTGGAGGTGATGGGGGTGCCGTCGCTGCCGTTCCTGGTGACCACCCGCATGATCGCCGGGTTCATCGCGGTGATCCCGCTCTACGTGGTCGGCCTGCTCTCCAGCTACCTGGCCACCCGCACCATCGCCGTGTACTACTTCGGACAGTCCGCCGGTACCTACGACTACTACTTTCACCTGTTCCTGCCGCCCGAGGACGTGCTCTGGTCCTTCTTCAAGGTGCTGGTGTTCAGCGTGATCGTGGTGCTGGTGCACTGCTACTACGGCTACACCGCCCGCGGTGGGCCGGCCGCCGTCGGCGTTGCCGTCGGCCGGGCCGTCCGCCTGGCGATCGTCGCGGTCAACATCGTCGACTTCTTCCTGTCGCTGGCCATCTGGGGCGCGACCACCACTGTCCGGATCGCGGGGTGAGCATGAGAAACCGACTGCTGGGCATCATCTTCATCGCCATCCTGACCGCGGCGCTGACCACCTCCGTGCTGCAGTACCGCAAGGCGTTCACCCCGGTCGCCTGGGTCACCCTGCACGCCGACCGCACCGGGTTGCAGCTCAGCCCGGGCGCCGACGTCAAGGTACGCGGCGTCGTCGTCGGCGAGGTCCGCTCGGTCGGCAGCCGGGGCGCCGGCGCGACCATCCGGCTGGCCCTGGACCCGGCCACGACGTCCCGCATCCCCGCCGACGTCGACGCGCGGCTGCTGCCCAAGACGCTCTTCGGCGAGCGGTACGTCGAACTGGTGCCGCTCGGCGCCGCCACCACGCCGATCCGGGACGGCGCGGTCATCGACCAGGACCGCAGCCGCGCGGCGGTGGAGCTGGAACGCGTCCTCGACGAGGCGCTGCCGCTGCTGCAGGCGATCCGACCCGACCAGCTCGCCGTGACGCTGGGCGCCATCGCCACCGCGCTCGAGGGGCGCGGCGAGCAGTTCGGCGCGAACATCGTCCGGCTGGAGGCGTACCTGCGGCAGCTCAACCCGGCGCTGCCGACGATCGCCGAGGACGTCCGCAAGCTCGCCGTCGTGCTGGACAGCTACGACGCCGCGCTGCCCGACCTGCTCGCCCTGCTGCGCGACGTGACCGTCACCGCCCGCACCATCAGCGACCAGCGCGGGCAGCTGGCGGCGTTCCTCGCCGACACCACCGACACCGCCGACGCCACCCGGGGCTTCCTCGACCGGCACGGCGACCAGCTCATCGAGCTGGGCCGGGTCAGCCGGCCGGTGCTGGAGCTGCTCGCCACCTACGCCCCCGAGTACCCGTGCCTGATGAGCGGGCTGGTCGCCCTGCAACCCCGGGTCGAGGAGGTCTTCGCCGGCGGGCGGATGCACATCACCCTGGAGGTCACCCGCGACGGCGGCAAGTACGAGAAGGGCCGCGACGAACCGGTGTACGGCGCGGACGACGGCCCGAACTGCCGCGGCCTGCCCGACCCGCGGCAGCCCGCGCCGGGGGTGCCGGTCGACGACGGCTACGACTATCGGGGCGAGCGCCCGCGTACCCCGCTGATCGTCGGCACGCCCGGCACCGCACCGGCCGGTGGTTCCCCGGCCATGGGCCGCGCCGGCACCGGCGAGGAGCAGGCCCTGGTCAAACCCCTCGTGGGCGCCGCCACCGGCACCCTGCCGGCCGAGGTCCCGGACATCGCGGTCCTGCTCTGGGGTCCGCTGCTGCGCGGCGGGGTGGTGAACGCCCGATGAGCACGAAGACGCTCCCGTCGCTGCTGAAGCTGCTGGCCTTCGCCGCGGTGACGCTGCTGCTGACCGCGCTGCTGGCGCAGACCCTCGGCGCCTTCCCACCCGGCGGCGTCACCTACCGCGCGCGGTTCACCGACGTCACCGGCCTGTTGCCCGGGGACGACGTCCGCGTCGCCGGGGTGAAGGTGGGCCGGGTCCGCGACATCCGGGTGGTCGACGACACCGTCGCCGAGGTGACCCTCACCGTCACCCCCGACGTCCCGGTGGCCACCAGCGTCCGCGCCAAGATCCGCTACCGCAACCTGGTGGGCCAGCGGTACGTCGCGCTGAGCGAGGGGCCGGGGGAGGGGCGACCGCTGCGGCCCGACGGTCTCATCCCGCTCGCCCAGACCACGCCGGCGCTGGACCTCACCGTCCTGTTCAACGGCTTCCGGCCCCTGTTCACCGCCCTGGACCCCGACGACGTCAACAAGCTCGCCTACGAGATCATCCAGGTGCTCCAGGGTGAGGGCGGCACGGTCACCAACCTGCTGCGCCGCACCGCGTCGCTGACCAACACCCTCGCCGACCGGGACGCCGTCGTCGGACGGGTCATCACCAACCTCAACGGGGTGCTGGCCACCCTGGCCGAGCGGGACCGCAACCTCGACCAGAGCATCAGCCAGCTGCAGGAGTTCGTCTCCGGGCTCTCCGCCGACCGCAAGGCCATCGGCGAGTCGCTGGTCAGCATCGGCGAACTCACCACCGCCACGGCCAGCCTGCTCGACGAGGTACGACCCCCGCTGGCCGCGGACGTCCGCGCCCTCGACGACCTCGCCGGCACCCTCGACCGCAACGCGGCCGTCATCGACGGCACCCTCGGGCGGCTGCCGGAGCGGTACGAGGCGCTGACCCGGACCGCCTCCCACGGCTCGTGGTTCAACTTCTACCTCTGCGACTTCGACGGCAACGTGGCGGTGTCCGGCCGGGCGCCGCTCGATTTGCCCACCTTCAGCGCCCCGGCCGCCCGATGCGCCAGCGGAGGCAGCCGGTGAGACCGTTCCGGGAACGCAACCCCGTCGTCGTCGGCGCGGTCGGCCTGACCCTGGTCGTCGCCGCCCTGCTCGGCGCCTTCCAGCTCGACCGGCTGGCCGACCTCACCGGACGCGCCTACCAGGCCGCCTTCCACGACGCCAGCGGCCTCACCACCGGCAACGAGGTCCGGGTCGCCGGCGTGCGGGTGGGCAAGGTGACCGCGGTCGAACTCGCCCGCGACGGCGCGCCCTACGTCCGGGTCCGGTTCCGGGTGGACGACGACAGCATCCGCCTGGGCGCCGACACCGGCGCCACCATCCGGATCAAGACCGTGCTCGGGCAGAAGTACCTGGCCCTCACCCCGGCCGGACCGGGCCGGCTGCCCGAGGGCGGGCAGATCCCCCTCGCGCGCACCGCGGCGCCGTTCGACGTGGTGCAGGCGGTCACCGGCCTCGCCGACACCCTCGACAAGGTCGACACCGAGCAGCTCGCCGAGGCGTTCACCACCCTGTCCGAGACCTTCGCCGACACCCCGGACAGCGTTGGCGCCTCCCTGGTCGGGCTCTCCCGGCTCTCCCGTACCGTCGCCGGACGCGACGCCGAGCTGCGGGCGCTGCTCACCCGCGCCCGCACCGTCACCGGCGTGCTCGCCACCCGCGACGAGGAGTTCCGCAAGCTGGTCACCGACGGTGAGGCGCTGCTGGGTGAGGTGAGCCGGCGCCGCGACGCCATCCGCAAGCTGCTCGTCGGCACCGACAAGCTCGCCACCGAGCTGTCCGGGCTGGTCGACGACAACCGCGAACGGCTCGCGCCCGCGCTGCGCAAGCTGCGCGACGTGGTCGCCGTCCTGCAACGCAACAAGGACGACCTGGAGAAGACCATCCAGCGGATGGGGCCCTTCGTCACCGCGTTCGCCAACGTGGTCGGCAACGGCCGCTGGTTCGACTCGTACGTCTCCGGTCTGCTCCAGCCGTACCAGCCCACGACGGGAGGCCGCTGATGCCCGGTCCGATCCAGCGCTGGCGACGGCCGCTCGCCGCCGCCACCGTCCTCCTGGTCGCCGTCGCCGCCGGGGTGGTCGTCCTGCGGGACGACACCCCGCCGCGGCTGGTGGTCGCCCACTTCACCCGCGCCGTCGGGGTGTATCCCGGCTCCGACGTGCGGGTGCTGGGCGTTCGCGTCGGCGAGGTGGTCGCGGTGACCCCGCGGGGCCGCACCGTCGAGGTGCGGATGCGCTACGAGCACGACCTCGACGTGCCCGCCGACGCGCAGGCGCTCATCGTCCCGCCCAGCGTGGTCAGCGACCGGTACGTGCAGCTCACCCCCGCCTACGCCGGCGGTGCCAGGCTCCCCGACGGGGCCGAGATTCCGGTGGAGCGGACCGCCGGGCCTATGGAGATCGACGACGTCTACCGGGCGCTCGACGAGTTCAACCGCGCCCTCGGCCCGGAGGGCGCCAACCGGGACGGCGCCCTGTCCAATCTGGTCGCGACCGGGCGCGCCAACCTGGAGGGCAACGGGCAGAACCTGCACGACACCCTCGACGGGCTGTCCCGGGCCTTGGGCACCCTCTCCGAGGGCCGGCAGGACCTCTTCGGCACCGTCACCAACCTGCAACGCTTCACCACCACCCTGGCCCGCAGCGACCGCCAGGTCCGCGACTTCAACCGGCAGTTGGCCGACGTCGCCGAACAGCTGGCCGGGCAGCGCGACGAACTCGCCGCCGCACTGCGCAACCTCGCCACCGCGCTGGACGAGGTCACCGGCTTCGTCCGCCAGAACCGGGCCGCGCTGACCGGCAACGTGGCCGCGCTGACGGAGATCACCGCCGTGCTGGTCCGCCAGCAACAGGCGGTCATCGAGATCCTCGACGTGGCCCCACTCGCCGTGAGCAACCTCCACCTCGCCTACAACCCCCGCTCCGGCACCCTGGACACCCGCAACAACGCGACGGGTCCGTACGACCCGGCCGCCTTCGCCTGCTCGCTGCTGGTGGACCAGCTCCCCGCGAAAGAGGTGCCGGCGAAGTGCCTGGCGCTCGCGCAGACGCTGCACGAGCGCGGGCTGCCCCTGACCGAACAGCTGAAAAAGCTGCTCAAGCTGCCGCCCGGCGCCCCGGGGATCGGGGGGTCCCCACCGGGTCCTCCGATCAGCTCCCCCGGTGCGCCGATCCCCGACCCGGCGCCGGGCGGCTCCCCCATCACCAGCGACCCCACCCTCGGCGGCATCCTGCGGGGCACCCCGTGAGCCGGCGGGCCCTGCGGGCGCTGGCCTGCGCGGTGCTGGTGGCGCTGCTGCCGAGCGGGTGCGGCCTGCCGGACCTCGCCGACGTGCCGCTGCCCGGCGGCGCACCGAAGGGCGAGGGCTACCGGATCACCGCCGAGTTCGGCGACGTGCTCGACCTGGTGCCGCAGGCCGCCGTCAAGGTCGACGACGTCACCGTCGGCAGCGTGGAGAAGATCTCCCTCGCCGGCTGGACCGCCCAGGTCACCCTCCGCATCGGCGCCGACGTACGCCTGCCGGCCGACGCCACCGCCGCCGTGCGGCAGAGCAGCCTGCTGGGTGAGAAGTACGTGACCGTCGCCGCGCCACCGACCGGCGGGTCGAGCACCCGGCTCGCCGACGGCGACGTCATCCCGCTGTCGCGCACCGCCCGTGGCGCCGAGGTGGAGGAGGTCCTCGCCGCCCTCGGGCTGCTGCTCAACGGTGGCGGGCTGGCCCAGCTGCGCACCATCAACCAGGAACTCGGGACCGCGCTCGACGGGCGGGAACCCGCCGTGCGCGACGCGTTGCACCAGCTCGACGAGTTCATCGGCGGGCTGGACAAGCAGAAGGCCGACCTGGTCCGCGCCCTGGACGCCCTCGACCGGCTGACCGCGCGCCTGCACCGGCAGAAGCAGGTGCTCGGCGAGGCGGTGGACTCGCTGGCCCCCGGCCTGACCGTGCTGGCCCGCCAGCGCGCCCAACTGACCAGCGCGCTGACCGCCCTCGGCAAGCTCGGCGACGTCGGCACCCGGGTGGTCGACCGCAGCCGCGACGACACCGTCGCCGACCTCAAGGCGTTGCAGCCGATCCTGGAACAACTGGCACGCGCCGGTGACGACCTGCCGAAGTCCCTGGACTTCATGCTGACCTACCCGTTCCCGCCGAACGTCACCGGCGCGATCGTCGGTGACTTCGTCAACCTCTCCGTCACCGCCGACCTCGACGCGGCGTCGATCCTGGCGAACCTGGTCGTCGCCGCCCCCGCACCGGCCCGCCAGGCCGCACCGGCGAAGCCGGCCGGTCCGACCCGGCCGCCCGCCGCCGGCGGCGACAAGACGCCCACCCCGCCGTCCGGCCCCGGTCCGGTCCCTGACCTGCCCCTGACGGAGTGCCTGCCCGACCCGGACGACTTCCCGGCGACCTGGACCCCACCGAAGGACTGCCTGCTGCCGGAGGGTTGTGTCCTGCTCCGGCCCGGCTCGAAGGTGCCCGTCGGCGGGCTGATCCTGCCCAAGGGCGTGGTGCCGCCGGGCACCGCTTTCCCCGCCGGGACCGAACTGCCCGCCAACACGGTCATGTCGGCGCAGTGCGTGCTGCCGGTCACCGGCGAGGTGCTCGGGCAGATCGGCGAGCTGCCCGAACTGCTCGGAGGAGGGCTGCAGCCATGATCGGACGTACCGCGAAGCTCCAGGTCCTGGCGTTCCTGCTGGTGAGCATCCTCGGCGTCTCGTACGTGGGGATCCGCTACGTGGGGCTCGGCGACCGGCTGCTCGGCGGCAGCTACGTCGTGCACCTGGACCTGGCCCGCGCCGGCGGCATCTTCACCAACGCCCCGGTCACCTTCCGTGGCGTGCCCGTCGGGCGGGTCACCGCGGTCAACCTGCGCGGCGACGGGGTCCGCGCCGACCTGCGGCTGCGCCGCGGCACCCAGGTGCCCGACGACCTGCGGGCCGTGGTGGCCCAACGCTCCGCCGTCGGCGAGCAGTACGTCGACCTGCGCCCCGAGCGCGACACCGGGCCCTACCTCGGCGACGGCGCGGTGATTCCGGCCGACCGCACCGGCGTCCCGCTGGCCCCGGAGACGCTGCTGACCAACCTCGACGCGCTGGTCCGCTCCCTCGACCCGGACGACCTGACCGTGCTGATCACGGAACTCGGCACCGCGTTCGAGGGCAACGAACAGGCGTTGGGCCGGATCCTCGACGCCGGGGACGCGCTGCTCACCGAGGCGGACGCCCATCTGCCGGAGACGCTCGCGTTGATCGAGGACGGCCGTACCGTGCTCACCACCCAGGCGGAGTCGGCGGAGGCGCTGCGGCGGTGGAGCGCCGGCCTGGCCCGGCTGGCGGAGACCCTCCGCGGCGCCGACCCCGACCTGCGCCGGCTGCTCGCCGCCGGGCCGCCCGCCGGGCAGGAGCTGGTCGCGCTGCTGCGCGGACTGGAGCCGAACATCGGCGCGCTGCTCGGCAACCTGGTGACGGTCAACGGCATCGCCGCCCGCCGGCTGCCCGGCATCGAGCACCTGCTGGTGGTCTACCCGCTCGCCGTGGCCGGCGGGTTCACCGTCGCCCCGGGCGACGGCACCGCGCACTTCGGCCTCGTCCTCAACGCCGGGGACCCGCCGTCCTGTGTGTACCGGGGCGGCGGCACCCGCTGCGGCGCGCAGGAGCGGGCGGCCGGCGCCAGCGTGCGCGGCGAGGGCAACGCGCCAAGGCAGGGCGGTCGGCCACCCGCGCCGGCCGAACCGGCGCCGTACGACCCGGCCGAGGGCGGCGGATACGACCCGGCGACCGGGACGGTGCTGGGCTCGGACGGCCGGCCGTTGCAGTTCGGCGGCACCGGCGGCCAGTCCCGGATGGCCGGCGACCAGTCGTGGAAGCAGCTGCTGCTCGCCGGGGTGACGCCGTGACGAGCGGGAAGAAGGAGGCGGCGATGCAGGCCCGCAGGAACCACACGCTGAAAGTGATCAAGGGGGCGAAGCCGGCGGCGCCGGGCCGGGCGCCGCAGCGCCGGGTCCTCTCCCGCCGGTTCACCCCGTCCGCCCAGCCGGTCGAGGAGCTGCTGCGGCGCATCGACCAGGAGCCGGTCGAGGACCCAGCGGAGCCCGGCGAGCCGGCCGAGTTCGACGACCCGACCGGCGGGGACGACCCGGCCGACCCGGACACCGACGCCGGGTCCCGGGGCGAGCCCGCCGGCACCGGCCGGTCCGGACGCCGCCGGGCACTGGTCGCCCTGCTGACCCTCGTGCTCGCCGCCACGGTCGCGGCCGCCGGGGTGACCGGGCACCGCTGGTACGTCGACCAGGCCACGGACCGGGCCCGGCAGGCGAGCCTCGCCGCCGCCAAGCAGGCCGCGGTCAACTTCGTCTCGGTCAGCGCCGCCAGCGTCGACCGGGACATGCAGCGGATCCTCACCGGGGCCACCGGCGACTTCAAGGAGGAGTTCACCCGGGGGCAGTCGCAGGTCCGCACCGCGGTCGTGGAGAACAAGGTCGACTCGCGCGGGTCCGTGCTGCGGGCCGGGCTGGTCTCCGGGGACCGCCGCCGCGCCGTCGCGCTGGTCGCCGTCGACGCCACCGTCAAGAACGTCAAGTCACCGCAGGGGCGGCCCTCGCACTACCGCATCCAGCTGGACCTGGTCCACGACCGGGACTCCGACCGGTGGCTCGTCTCCCGCCTGCAGTTCGTCGGATGAGAGAGGCAGGACCCGTGCGTACCCTGATCGACCGCGCGCGCCGGGCGCGCGTGCCCCGGCCCCGCCTTCCCCGGTTCGGGCTCGTCCCCAGCCTCGTCGCCGCGATCGTGCTCGCGGCCACCGTCGCCGGCCTCGGCTGGTGGAACGGGCACCGCGCCGAACAACGGGACGCGGCCGTACGGCAGGCCCTGGCCACCGCGCCCGCCGCCGCCAAGGCGATCTTCTCCTACGACTACCGCACCTTCGACGACAGCATCGCCAACGGCCGCACCTTCGCCACCGGCCAGTTCGGCGAGGAGTACGCGCAGACCACCAAGGCGTTGAAGCAGACCGCCACCACGCAGCAGGCCGTCGTCGCGGCGGAGGTCTCCGCCACGGGAGTGGTCACCGCGACCGCCGACCGGGTGGAGCTGCTGGTGTACCTCAACCAGTACCGGCGCAACGTCAACACCGCGGGGGAGAAGGTCGACCAGAACCGGGTGGTGCTGACCCTGGTCCCGGTCGACGGGGAGTGGAAGGTCTCCCGCGCCACGGCCATCTGACGTCCCGGGCGTTCATGAATGAACGCCCGGTCGCCCTACTTCGAGGAGAGGCTCATGTCGATCGCCCGGTTGTTCTCCGGCACCGCGGTGGCCGCCGTCGTGGTGGCCGTCGCCGCCGCGCCCGCGCAGGCCGCGACCAACGATCCGTTGTACGACAAGCAGTGGGGCCTGCGGCAGATCCACGCCGAGCGGGCCTGGGCGACCAGCACGGGAAGCGGCGTGGTGATCGCGGTCGTGGACACCGGCGTCGACCTCGGTCACCCGGACCTGAAGTCCAAGCTCGTGCCCGGCGCGACCTTCGTCGACTGCGGCCCGACCTCCTGCGGCAACGGCGACTGGCGGGGCCCCAACGGTCGGGCCGACGCCAGCGATGAGCACGGCACCCACGTGGCGGGCATCGCGGCCGCGTCGACCGGCAACGGCATCGGCGTGGCGGGGGCCGCCCCGGACGCGCGGATCATGCCGATCAAGGTGCTGGAGGAGGGCAGCGGCAGCTTCGCCGACATCGCCGCCGGCATCCGCTACGCCGCCGACCACGGCGCCAAGGTGATCAACCTCAGCCTCGGCGCGCTGCCGGGCGCCCAGGCCCTCACCCTCACCGGGCTCGAGGCCGAGGCGACCGAGGCAATCACGTACGCGCACGGCAAGGGCGTCGCCGTCATCGCCGCCGCCGGCAACGAGGCCGCGCCGCTCTGCGGCACCCCGGCCTGGGAAGCCGGCGCGCTCTGCGTCGCCGCCACCGACCGCAACGAGGTCAAGGCGTGGTACTCCAACCTGGGTGTCAAGGCCGACCTGAAGGCGGTCGCCGCCCCCGGTGGCGCCGGCCTGGTCAACTGCGACGACGACGTGTGGTCCACCGTCCCGGTGGGGACCGGCGCCGCCGGTTGCGGGCAGGGCGACTACGACGCCTACGCCGGCACGTCGATGGCGACGCCCTACGTCGCGGGCGTCGCGGCGCTGCTCGTCGCCCAGGGCCGCAGCGTCGACAACGTGTACTCGGTGCTGATGTCGACCGCCCGTACCCCCGTCGTCGGTCTGCGCGGCGTCTACTCGCCGGTGTACGGCTGGGGCATTGTCGACGCCGCAGCCGCCGTGGCCGCTCCCCGCACCTGACCCTCCCCGCAGTCGGCCCGGCCGCGACGACGGCGCCCCAGCTCGATACCGATCCCGAGCTGGGGCGTCGGCGTACCCGGACTTCCCCAAACCTCTCTTATCCCGAACAAAGGGAAGTATCGATCGGCGTGCGTTTCCTGGCGGGAACGCGAGCGGTTGTACCGGGTGTGACGGTGACATCACCCGACCTCATCATGATCCCCACAGCGGCGCGGCAGAGCTGGCGGGTCAGGTGGGCGGAGCGCGAGAACGAGCGGCGGCGGCACGCGTACGACGCGCAGGTCGAGGCCTGGCGTCGGCGCAACGACCATCTGATCCGGCTGCGGATCGAGGCCCACACCTTCCTCGGATACGCGCAGCCGCGCGCCGGCCTGCCGATGGACCTCGACGACGACGAACCGGTCTACCGGGTACTGCCGGCCGCGGAGCTGGTCGAGGCCAGGGCACGGCACGTCCCCGGCCTGCCCGCACCGGGGCTGACCCTAGCCACGGCCGACGTCGATCCCGCCGACCGGGCGCTGCCGAACGGCTTCCGCGTCGTCGACGCGGGAATGGTCGTCATCACCGACCGCCGGGTGATCTTCGCCGGGCGCACGGAACGGCGCGAGTGGACGTACGCGGACATGCTGGGGCCCGCGCACCACCCCGACGCGCCGCTCACCCTGCTGCACGCCACCGACGCGAGCCGACTCGCCGGGCTACGGGTACCGGCCGCGGCCACGGTGAACTTCCGCTTCTACCTGACCCTCGCCTTCGCCGCCGCCAGCGGCCAGCGGGCCGCCGTGGCCGCGCAGCTCGACGCCCTGCTGGCCGCCGAGGAGGCCGCGCGACCGGTCCCGCCGTCGCTGGCCGAGCCGGACCGGGCTCCGCTGGCCGCGGCGCGTCCCGACCGCCGGGCCGCACTCGTCGCCGCCGCCGTCGCGCTGGCCTTCGCCACGCTGACCAGCGCGACCGCGCACCTGCCGGAGCGGGCCGAGGTGCCGTTGCGGGCGGACGCCCCCACGACAGGCGTCGCCGACCCCGCCGACCCGCCGCACGTCATCGCCGTCGCGCTGCCGACCACCCCGGGCGACCTGGTAGCACCGCGCCCGACCACGGCCGGAACCGACACGACGGCAGCTTCCCTCCGGGCTGCGACCGGGGAGACCGCGTCCACGAGGCCGCCGATGGCGACGGGCCCGGCCCGGCCGGCGCAACCGGTCGCCCCGGCGGATCCGAAGCCGGCTCCACCGCCGGCCGCCGACCGGCCCCGGCCCACCGATCCGGCGCCGCCGACCGCCGCGCCTCCCAGCACCGCTCCGGCTCCCACCACGGCGCCCACGGCGCCGTCCGCGCCGGAGGCTCCCTTGATCGAACTCTGTCTGGAGCCGGTGCGACTGCCACTGGTGGACGGTCTGCTCTGCCCCTCGCTCGACCAGCCGTCCTGACGGCGGTGCCGCCCGCGGTGGGCGTCCCATCCGCTTGTCCCTCGGAACGCGATGGGCCGGCCCGTATCGGGCCGGCCCACCGGTCTTCGTCGCGTCGGAGGTTAGGGACGCCCGCTACTGGGTCGGGTACTGCTCCAGGTAGACCGGCGCGCCGACCCGGGTGGTGTCGGCCGCCGCGCCCACGCCGTTGACCACGTGGTCGATGATGCCGGCGCTCAGGTTCACCGTCATGATGTGGTGCAGCTTGACGCCCGGGGTCTCCGGGACCTCGAAGCCGTTCTCGGTGTGGATCGACGGGTTGTTCTGGTTGAAGACGTACACCCCACCGCCGTACAGGGTGTGGTGCTTGACGTGGTCGCCGACCTTGTAACCCGCCCAGCCCTCAACGTCGCCGTTCATCCAGTCGGCCTGCGTCGGCGGGTCGTACGGCAGCTCGTTCTGGTAGAGGATCGTCGTGCCGTGCTCACCGTTCCACACCGTGTTGTACCGCTGGAAGTGCTCGACGAACAGGCCCGTCGCCGTCACGTGGTCGCCGTTGATGACGGCGCCGTAGCGACCGGTGTTGGTCCGCCAGCGGTCGGTGTCGCCGTTGACGCCCTCGGTGAAGCCCTCGACACCGTGGTCGCCCCGCCACACCCAGGTGTGGTCGATGAGGACGTGGTCGCTGTTGACCTCGAGCGCGATGTTCGTCCGGCCGATGTGCGGGCCACCGACCCGGAAGTACACGTCGGAGAGCGTCGTGGGGTTCTGCGGGGTGCCGGCGTGGCGGCCGTGCCGGCTGCCGACCCGCAACAGCACCGGCGACTCCTCCAGACCGGCGTCGATCGTGACACCGGCCACGACCACGCCGGGTACGTCGGCGACCTGGAGCGGGATGGCGCCGTTCACCGCGGTGAGCGTGGCGTGCCCGATGCCGAGCACCACCGTGTCGGCGCGCCGGACCTGGATGCTGCGCGCGATGTCGTAGACGCCGGGGGTGATCAGGAGGTGCTTGCCGCGGGCGAGCTGGCTGTTGATGACGTGCACCGGGTCCGACGGCTTGGCGACGAAGAAGTCCCGGATCGGGATGGTCCGCCCCGGCGTCATCTGCGTACCCCAGGAGATGCCGCGGCTGTCGCGCTGCGCGGCGGGCACGCGGACCTGGTACTCGCCCTTGGCATCGACGAACAGGTACGGCTTCTCCCGGCTGAGCGGGGTGGTCTCGCGGGTGGTGTACGGCGGGTCGGGGAAGCCGCTGTCGTCCGGGGCGCCGACGGTGCCGGCGAAGACCTGGTTCCACACGGCGTTGGACCAGCCGGCGACCTCGCTGTTGCGGGTCAGCCACTGCTGCTGCGATCCGTTGGTGACGGAGGGCAGCCGGGAGTCGGCGATGAAGCCGCCGCTGGCGTACTGCGGGCCGGCGGTGCAGTAGTCCATCAGGGACAGGTTGCCGCCGCTGACATTGAGGCGGCGCATCGACACCGCCTGGGAGACGGCCCAGAAGTTCGCCGACGAGCGGCAGCCGTCCTGGCCCGCGGCGTTGATGTTGATCGACAGGTTGGACAGGGTCCGCCAGAAGTTGACCAGCGCCAGGCAGTTGGCCGTGCCGCCATCCTGGAGGCAGCGGTTGTAGACCTCGACCTTGCCGTTGATGGTGACGTCGGTGGGGGAGGCGCCCAGCCCGGAGATCTCGGTGTAGTAGCCGACCTTGATCTGCAGCGGCTGCTCGACGGTGCCGTAGGTGCCCGGCATGAACAGGTAGGCGTGCCGCGCGGTGCCCATCTCGTTGTCGACCTGCCGGGCGTGGGCGGCGTCCAGCGTCGCCTGGATCTCGCCGACCGGCATGCCCGGGTCGAAGATCGTCACGTTGGGCCCGAGGTCCGGCGCGCCGTGGCGCGGCGGGCCGGCGGTGGCCGATGTGCTGGTCAGGGTGGCGGTGGTGGTGGTCAGCACGAGGCCGAGCGCCAACGCCCGGCGCAGGCGCCGCCGCCTGTCGGGGGACTGGATGGTCATACGGTTCCTTTCCGGTGGCCGGAGGGGGAGAGCGCTCTCCGGTTCGGGTCGGACTTGCATCACGTCGTGAAAAAAGGGATCGAGATGTTTCTACCCTGTAAATCGACGGCCCGCTACCACCACGGGAGTCGAATTTGGGCCCCGGGCGCGCCCTCCCTAGTGGATACCGGCTTGGGGGCGGCGCTACGGCGTTGGAGTGGTGGCGGGGGTGGCCGCGCCGATCAGACCGCCGAAGAAGACCATGACGGTGAGGGCGATCATCGGGGCGACGAAGACATAGCCGAGGACCAGGCCGGCCACCGCCATCCCCCTGCCGGACTTCAGACCGTTGCGGGTGTCGTGCAGGCCGACGTGGCCCAGGATGACGGCGAGGACGCAGGGCAGGCCGAACACGCACCAACCGCCGAACACACCGACGATGCCGAGCACCATCGCGGCGGTGGCGGTGCCGGACGAGGGCTGGGTCGCGATCAGCATCGGCGGCGGATACGAGATGGCCGGGGGATACGGCCTGGCCGGCGGATAAGGCGCGGCCGTCGGGTATGGCCCGGCTGGCGGGTACGGGCCGGCGGGACCGGCCGAGATCGGCGGAAGGGGCCGGGTCGGCTCAGGCTGGTTCATCGTGGGGTTCCTCTTCGAGTCGGGTGAGCAGGGTGCTCACCTCGGTGTGCAGGCGACGAAGCTCCGCCGCGGTCGGGGCCAGCTCGTAGCAGTGGTGGTGCGCGGCGGCGGACAACGTCGCCCAGGCGTACGCGACCCGCCGGGCCACCTCCGCGCCCGGCCCAAGCCGGCCGCGCAGCATCAGGTGCCGGGCCCGGCCCTGCCGGCATGCCGCGACCGCGGGGCGGACCCGCCGCCAGTAGCCGTCGACGCCACCTTCGAGGGCGAGCCGGATCAGGCAGGCGCAGGCCCGCGGCCACCACCCGGCGGTCACCGCCGTCGCACCGAGGGCGCCCGCGCCGCGCAGCAACTGGTCGGCGGCCGCCAGGCAGCGGGCCGGCGTCGGCGCGGTCACGACAGGGCCTTCGCCAGGGCGCGGGCGTCGGTGACCAGGCCGGGCAGGTCCGCCCGGTACGCCCCGTGCACGCCCTCCCGGCACGCCTTGTAGACGCCGACCGCTCCACCGCCCCGGCGGGCCAGCCAACCGAGCACGTCCCCGCCCCGGTCCGCGTCGTCGAAGACGGCGAGGGCGACCATGGTGGTGAGCCGGCGGGAGGCAGCGGTGAGCGCCCCCTCGATGTCGGCATGCGGCACCCCGCGCGTCACCCGGGTCCGCCACACCCGCAGATGGCACGCCGCCTCCAGGGCCGAGCGGCACAGCTCCGCCACCACCGGCCCGCGTACCTCGGCGGGCACCTCGTCGGTGCGGGCCAGCGCGTGCGCGTCGTCGAGGTAGCGGGTGACCGGGTCGGAGCCGGGCCGCACGGTCACCACCGAGCGTTCGGCCCGGTGCACCTCCACGATCCGGGCCCGGCCCAGGTCGAGCCGGCGCACCGCGTCGGGCAGCCGGGTGTCGTGGGTGAAGACCACCACCTGCCGCTGCTCGGCCAGCTCGGCGAGGACCCGGGCCAGTCCGTCCACCTTCGACGGGTCCATGCTCTGCACCGGGTCGTCGACCACGATGAACCGGAACGGGCTCTCCGGCGCGCAGCTGCGCGGCAGGAACGTGGCCAGCCCGAGCGCCTGCATCTCGCCCTGGCTCATCACCCCCAGCGCGGTGCCGTTGTCGGCGCCGTCCACGCTGACCGGGAAGACCACCCGCCGCCGGGTGTTCGTCCCGGCCAGGGTCATCGCGCCCAGCTCGACGTTGCTCTCCTGGCGCAACCGCTCCCAGATCCGCTGCGAGTGCGCGGCGAACGGCGCCACCCGCTCGTCGCGGATCTCCGCGCCGGTCTCCTTCAGCCAGCCGCGCGCGGCCTTCAACCGGGCCAGGGTCGCCTCCCGCGCCGGCAGGCCGCTTGCGGCGGCGACCCAGTCGCGCAGCTCGGCCGCCGCCGCCCGCCACCCCGTGTCGCGCTGCCGCAGGAACCCCTCGGCGTACGCGCGGGCCGCGTCCGCCGCCGCCACCACCGTCGGGTACCGCGCCGCCAGGTGGTCGGCCAGGTCGGCCGGTTCCCCGGGTACGCCCCGAAGCGCCGCCACCGCCTCGCGCAGCGCCCCGAGCAGCGCCTCCACGCCGTGCCCGCCGGGCTGCGGCTCGCTGGAGGTCTCCGGTTCGGGGCTGCCGGGCACGATCAGGTCGTCGATCAGGTGGTGCGTCTGGCGCAGCAGAGCGGTGAGCCGGGTGGCCGCGTTCTGCGCGGCGACGCTGCGCTGCCGCAGCTCGACCAGGGACGCCGCCGCCTCGGCCCGCCAGCCGGCGTCGAGTTCGCCGGTGGCGCAGACCGGGCACGCCCCGTCGCCGCGTTCCTCGTGGTGTTCGAGGGCGAGGCGGAGCAGTTCGGCGCCGCGCAGCGCCGCCCGTGACCGGCCGCCGTCGTACCGCAGGGTCTCGGCCGCGGCGTCGCGGAGCTGCCCGGCGAGCCGGGTGACCTCGTCCACCGGCGGCGGGGTGAGCGCGGCGAGTTCCCGACAGAGCAGCACCGCCCGGTCGGTGGTCGCCTCGTCCGGCTCGTCGAGGATCGCGGTCACCTCCGCCAGGTCCACCGCGCCCCGGCCGCGCAGCAGCGCCCCAGCCCGTCGGGCCCGGTCGTCGTCGACCTCGGCCAGCGTGGCCGCCAGGGTGGCGCGCTGGGCGCGTACCTCCTTGACGGCCGCGTCGTGCGGCCGGGCGGCGCGCAGCAGACGCTGGTCGGCGTCGGTGAGGGCGTCCAGGCCGAGGATCGCGAAGAGCGCGTCGAAGAGCTGGCTCTGCGTGCCGGCGGCGAGCCGACCCAGCTCCGCGGCGGTGAGGAACGGCCGGTACAGCTCCAGCGGACGCGCCAGCCCCAGCTCGGCGAGGTCGCCGTGCCGGCCCTGCGCGCCGGTCACCGTCACCTCCGCGTCGGCCAGCTCCGCGCCGACTGGCCAGGAGCGGGTCACCCGGGTCGGCGTGGCCACTCCGTCAACGCGCAGCTCCACGCCGATCCGGCACGGGTCCGGGGCGTGCAGGTTGCGCCACCCCGTACGCCAGACGCTGGTCTTCTCCGCCCAGCGGGCGCTGTCGCCGGTGAGGGCGAGCTCGACGGCCTCGGCGAAGCTGGACTTGCCGGAGCCGTTGCGGCCGACGACCAGGGTGATGCCCGGGCCGGGCCCGATCTCGAGGGTCTGCTCCGGGCCGACGCCCCGGAAGCCGGCCACGGTCACCGACGTCAGCCAGATCCGCTCCGCCGGCTCGCCCGTGCCGACCGGGCGCGCGTCCAGCCGGGTGGGGTGGCCGGCGAGGGCGGCGGCGAGGTCGTCGTCGTCGCTGAGCGCGGCGAGGACCAGCTCGGCGGTGTCGGCGGGCACGGTGTCGTCGGCGGCCAGCCGGTCGAAGATCAGCTCGGTCAGGGGCTGCTGGGGCAGGGTCATGGTCGTCTCCAGGCGCGTGGTGTCCGCGGGCCGACGGTGGCCGGCCCGCCCGGGTGAGCGGTGGATGGGCATGCTCGCCAGCGGGATGTGCTGACGCTTTCGAGCTGATGACGTAGACGGATCAGAGGCGGCGGTGTTGGCCGCCCGGTGGCCGGCGCTCAGCCGGTCAGCGCGGCGTGCCAGTCCCGCAGGAAGGCCTCCACCAGGGCGTGCGCCCTGGGACGCAGGTCGAACGACTCCACCTGGCGGCGGCGAGCCATGTGGGACAGGCCGTCGGCGGCCTCGTTCAGGGCGTGACCGCTGTGCCCCTTGACGTGCGCGAAGTTCAGGTCGGGACGGCGGGCCACCAGCCCGGCGAGCCGGACCAGGGTCGGCTGGTCGGAGCAGCGGCGCTGCCGCAGGCTGTAGCCGGCCGGCATCGCCCCGGTGTGGCCGGCCTGCCAGCGGTGCAGGTACCGCAGGGCGCTGAGGCTGTCCACAAGCACCGTCATGCCGGCCGGCGCCTGGTCGTACCCGGTCAGCAGGTAGTCGACCGCGCGCAGCTCGTTGATCAGCACCCGGGAGGCGCCGGTCGGGTCGAGCCGGCCCGTGCCCCGACCGAGCAGGCCGTAGTGGCCGTCGCTCACCACGTACCCGATGCCGCCGACGCGGCCCTTCCAGCTGGCGTCGGTCGCGGCCACCAGCGGCGCGGAGCTGTCCGCCCAGCGGCGGACCTGGCCGCGACCGGGCTGGTGATCCGACCGGTCGGGGTTGGCGCAACCGCCCGCCGACCCGACGGCCTGGTCGGGGCGGCAGGAGAGGTGGTGCTGCGTTGCGAGCTGCTCGGCGGTGTCGAGCAGCTGCGCCGCCGAGCCGAGCTCGTTGTAGTGAGCGGCGGTCAACGCCAGCCGGACCGCGTCGCCCACGGCGGTGCAGGTCTCGCAGCGATGGGGCTTGACGTAGGTACGGAGAGCGGCGGCGCGGTTGTGCAGGGGAACGGGGAGGAAATCCAGGGCGCGGTGGAACTCGTCGAGACGCACGGAGCTTCCCCCTCAGAACTCGGAAACGTCGGTAACGACGGCGGTCAGCTTGTCGCCGGAGCGCTTGGTGCTGGCCATCTCCTCCTCCGGGACAGAGGCGGAGTCGCCAGTCACCTCGAAGGTGTTGATGATCGGATCCTCAGCACCCTTGACCTGGTAGGTCACCTCGTACGTCTTGGACGGGTCCAAGTCGCCAGCGCCGGCGTAGGTGACGTTGATCCGGTAGGTCACGTTGCAGCCGGCGCTGCCGAAGCACTGCTTGCTCAGGACCTTCACCTTCAGCTTGAAGTCGCTCTTGGTCGGCGTGTCGTAGGTGACGGACGGCGGCTCGGTGGTGGGCGGTGCCGCGGCGGCCGTGGTAGCGGCCGAGGTCGTGGCGGGCGGGGTCGGAGCGGTCGAGGTGGACGCGGCAGCCGGGTCGGGCTTGTCGGCCTTGTCGGCTGTGGCCAGCAGCGCGCCGCAGCCGCCGAAGCAGAGCAGCAGCACCAGGACCACCCCGCCGACGATCCATCCGATGAGCGGCTTCTTCCGACGGGCGATGGGCTGAGGGTCCACGGTCTCCGGCGGGCCGGGCTGGGCGTCGGACTGCGGCGGGAACTCGGGCTGGGTCAAGACTTCTCCTTGTCAGGTGAGTGGGCAGGGATCAGCGGCCGACTTCCGTGTTCAGCCGGGCGAGTCGGTGCCGGGGATCGAAGCTGGGTGTGTGTGCCTGATCAGACGGACGGGATGCCGATGACCTCAACCTCGACGCCTTCGGTGCGCAGCGTCTTCATCGCCTGGTAGAGCGCGACCTGGGCGAAGGTGAAGAGGGTGTCGACGGTGAGGGCCCGGCCCGACTTGAGCGCGATGGCGTAGACGACCTTTCGCGGCCGGAAGTCTTCGCAGACATCGGGCGCGTTGGGCTGCTGGCGGACCAGTTCGACGAACTTCGCTCGGGCCTCGGCGTCGTAGCGGAGGGCGTAAAAGGAGGTGACTCCCTGCGTGAAGAGGTGGCTGAGCGGGGAACTGCCGGAGGCCCGCTTCACGTGGATCAGTTCGCCGTTGGGGCCCAGCAGATCGCAAGCCTCGATGCCCCGCGGGTGCTGCGCCGTGTAGAGAAGCTTCTTGTCAAGCAGGACCAACCGCTGGTCGCGCTCGGCGGCCGAACGGTTGTAGCGGTCCTCGCGCGACACGTCCCCGGTCCACGGCGGCAGGACGACCGTGGACGGCTGGGCCAGGATCTGGGCGATCTCCTGGCGCAGGAACTCGCGGTGCCGGTCGCCGATCTCGTACCACTTGTCCTCGTGCAGCAGCAGGTGGCTGGTGCCGACGGCGATCTCGGCGGTGATCCACCGGGAGAGCCGCGTCGACGCCATCTCGTCGTTACCGCCAACGTCGCCACAGAGGGTGAGCGTGCCGGCGCGCAGGCCGGTCCACCGGTCACCGTCGAGTGCATGGTTGGTGTGGGCGAGGATCGTGGCCAGGTCCAGCTCGGCGGCCAGGCTAGGCCGGCGCCCGGACTTGGGCACCTGGATCCGGTACGACCCGACGTGCTCGATGTCGGCGATGAGGTCGCCCGGCACGGCCACGCCGAGCTCGGGCGGCTCCTGCAGCGCCAGCCGCTGGTCCATGGTGTCGACGAGTTCCTGCATCCGCGGATCGGACGGCGGAACCGGTCGGATCTGGGTGATGAATTCCAGGTCGGCCAGCGGACTCTCCTGCTGACACACCCGGTCGATCTCCCGCAGATCGGCCAGGAGCCCGTCGGGCTCGACGCAGAGCGGGATGCGCAGTGCGTCACCGCCTTCGACCTTCACCGAGCGGCCGGTACGGCGGCACGCCGTGAGGTTCGGGTTGTCCGTGCGGCCGCACACCTGGCCGACGATCTCGCCCCACTTGTCGATGCCGTACTTCCAGATGGGCTGCCCGCCGGGCACCAGGCTGCGGTCCACCCGCCCGCTGGAGCCGACAACCCGGCGGCGGACCTGGCGGATCTCGCTCGGCAGTAGCGCGCGGACGGCGAAGGACACGCCAAACGTCGGGTCGAACCAGTCGTGGTCGACCATGAACCGGCCCAGGGTCCCGTACGCCAGGGCGTACGCCCGTTCGTCGACGGCCAGAAGCAGCGCACCGCCGCCGCTGCTGTAGCCGAGGTCGACATCCTCGCCGATGAGCCCGGCAAGTACGTCGCACCACTCGGCTCGGGCGCGCGGCACCGTGCCGTGCACCAGCAGCGCCGGCACGCCGGCGATCTGCCGAGGCAGCGGCTCGAAGCCGTTCTCCCGCAGGTAGTCCTCGTTCAGAGCAGCAACGAGCCCGTCCGCGGTAGGTGGCACGGTGAGTCGGTAGACGGTCGTCGGGTAGGTGCCCAGCGGGGCCGGCGGCATCGGGTACTCGAACAGGGCGGGCTGGTTGGGGGAGCGGCGCCGGCGGCCCTTGCGGGTGGCGCTGGCAGGGTTCGTCGCACTGCGCATGTCGATTCTCCTCGCGTAGAGATTCGTGCTGGCGGAGGTGCGGTGCGGACTGCGCCGGGGGAGGGCTTCGCGGGTCCCGCCCCCGGCGAGGGCGAGGGTCAGCTCAGAGCGACGGTGACGCCGCCGGAGAACGGCGAGTCGTGCAGCTCGAGCTTGGCGAGCTTGATGCCCTTCGGAATGTCGAAGACCACGACGCCGGTGACCTGGTTGCCGGGGTTGATGTCGTTGAGGAACGTCTCGGCGTTCTTGTTGGCGTAGATGGCGGCGCCGCTGTCGGCGGAGTACTCGGTGCCGTCGGCGGCATACGCCTTCTGGCTGCTGCCGTCGAACATCTGCGCCTCCTTGCCGATGTTCTTGACGTTCACCGTGACGAGGCAGAACTGGCCCTGCGCCTTGGCACCGACCACACTGGTGCCGACCTTGGCGACGCCGCACTTGGCCGACTTCACGGTGAACTCGAACTTGCCGTCCCGGGCCGGCTGGCCGACCTTCGCGGTCTTCGGCTTGTCGTCGCCCTTGGCGCCCCCGGCGTCCGCCTTGCTGGTGGCCTCATCGGTGGTGCCGGCACCGCAGCCGAGCGCGATGAGGCCGGTGGCGAGCAGGGCGAAGGTAGCGGTCTTGCGCATGCTGAAGCTCCTGTCTAAAGAAGAGGGATTGCTGGTCGACTCGCCGGATCGGCGCTTCGTCGACGCCCATGAATCACAGCAGGAGCTACGACCTGGAGTCCAACTCTGGGGTTTCCAAGCGCTGATAACCCCGGTTACCAACAAAAGAGCTTCAGAAAAATACCGTGCGAGTCCACGGTCGACATGACCAGCGTTGATCCCGAGGCAGGGAGATACAGAGGTGGCGTGATTGCCCACGCCGGCGTCGTTACGCCGCCCGAGATCGCCACGCCGCCCCGGGGTGGGGCGGCGCGTCGTCACCCCGCGGTGCCGCCGGTATCCCGGCTTGCCACGGCCCTGTCAGGTCGACCGCAGTCCTCCGCTGTTCAAGGCATGGGAGGTCGGCGACGTGCCGCAAGTAGGAGGCACGGGTCGGCGAGAGGATTCCCAGCTGCCGACCCGTGGTACCTCCATACGTCCGAGCCGGTGTCGCTACTCCCTCGGCGCTCCGGGTGACCACTGGTTGGCGAAGGTTTCCATCTGGCGGATGACCAGGTCGACGGCGGCGCGCTCGTGGTCCGGCGGGTAGTCGTAGCGGGCCAGCAGCCGGCGGATGTGACTGCGCAGCTTGGCGCGTACCGGCTCGCGGGAGAACCAGTCCACCGTGATCGACGACTGGATCGACTTCACCAGCTCTCGTGCGATTGCCGCGAGGGTGCCGACGCCCATGAGCTCCGTAGCCGCCCCGTTCTGGGCGACGGCGTCGTAGAAGGCGAGTTCGGCGTGGTTCAGCGGAGGATCGAACTGCTGGCCGCGTCGGGCGTCGGCGGACACCTGCTTGGCCAGCTCGACCAGCTCGACGATCAGCTGCGCGCTGGTCAGCTGCTGACGCATGTAGCGGTTCATCAGGTCTTCGAGTTGGGCGGAGAAGCGTTCCTGCCGGACCACGTTGTGCTTGGTGACCTCGCGCATCTTTCGTTCGATCAGCCGGCGCAGCGCCGCGGCGGCCAGGTGCGGGGTCTCAGAGTTCTCCAGGCGTTCCAACGCCACCCCGTTGAGCTCGGTGATGTCGAGCTTGCCGAGGCCCGCCTCCTCGTAGATGTCGGTGATGTCGGCGGCGTCGACCACCTCGGCGGCGAGCTGGGACAGGTAGCGTTCCACCTCGGCCGTGTTGGGCAGGCCTTTGGCCTCCCGGTCGGCGGCCTCCTCCTTGACGATCCAGACCCGGACGTCGCGGAAGTAGTGGATGTCGCGGCGCATCCGCTGGATGTCGCCGGCACGTTCGGCGAAGTCGCGGCTGGTCGCGCAGAGCGTGTAGAACCGTTCCAGCCGGCCCGCCGCCTCACGGAAACGCCGGTGCAGCGGCTTTGTACCGGGATCGACGTCGTTGCCGGGCGTTCGCGGGTTGCGAAGGAAGTTGGCGGCCTTCTTCACTGCCCGGCGCCAGCGGGTCGGGTCCTTCTCGTCGTCCAGGATCTCCCGCCACTTGACTGGGGCCAGCATGGCCTCGAGGACCGAGATCTCGTTGTGCACCTCACTGATGGCACGCTCGATCTCGCGGCCGAGGGTCTGATCCTCCTGGTCGCTGGGCGTGTACTCGGTGAGCGCCTTGCGCAGGTTCTCGGTCAGCGGGGCGTAGCCGACCAGCAGGCCGTCCTGCTTCTCGCGGAACCGGCGGTTGACCCGGGCGAGCGCCTGCATCAGGTTGGCGCCCTTCATCGGCCGGTCCATGTAGATGGTGTGGATCGGCGGCGCGTCGTAGCCGGTGAGCAGCATCGAGTGGACGATCAGCAGCTCCAGCTCGTCGTCCGGGGCCTTGGCGCGGGCCTGGATGGTCTTCTGCTGTGATGGGCGCAGGTGGTGCGGGCGTAGCACCTCCTTGTCGCTGGGCACCCCATGGAAGACGATCTTCATCTTGCCCTTGTCGACTGCCGGGTCCGCCCAGTCGGGCCGCAGCTCCTTGAGGGCGTCGAAGACGCGGACGCAGATCTCCCGGGTCGCGCAGACCAGCATGGCCTTGCCCGGCCCGCCGAGCTGCGGCCGCATCAGCTCGCGCCGCTTCTCCCAGTGCTCGACGAGGTCCTTCGCGAGGGTCTCGACCCGGTCGGGGGCGCCGTAGACGGTGTTCATGGTGGCCGCGTACGCCTCGGCCTTGCGCCGCTCCGCGTCGTCCAGGCTGGCGGTGAGCTGCTCCACCTGCTCGTCGATGCTCTCCGGGTCGATGTCCGGCGGCAGCGACACCGGGATGATCCGCGGCTCGTGGTAGACCCGCACGGTCGCCTCGTCGTCGACGGCGCGCTTCAGGTCGTACACGTCGATGTAGTCGCCGAAGACGGCGCGGGTGTTCACCTCGGCGGTGGCGATCGGGGTGCCGGTGAAGGCGATGAACGTGGCGTGCGGCAGCGCGTCACGCAGGTGCCGGGCGTAGCCGTCCAGGCTGTCGTAGTGGCTGCGGTGCGCCTCGTCGACGATCACCAGGATGTTGCGCCGGTCGGAAAGGAGCGGATGCGGCCTGCCGGCGTCGCGCTCCTCTTTCGTACGCCCGAACTTCTGCAATGTGGTGAAGATGATGCCGCCGGCGTTCCGGTTCGACAGCTTGTCCCGCAGCTCGGCGCGGGTGTCGGCCTGCTCCGGCTCCTGGCCCAGCAGCGTCTGGCTGTCGAGGAACGTGTCGAAGAGCTGGTCATCGAGGTCGTTGCGGTCGGTGAGCACCACGATGGTCGGGTTCTTCAGGGCGGGGTGGCGGGCGGTCATCGCCGCCGTGCACACCATCTCCTCGGACTTGCCGGAGCCCTGGGTGTGCCAGACGACGCCCGCCTTCCCGTCGCTCTGCGATGCCCGCACGATGCACTCGACGGCCCGGATGACCGCGAAGTGTTGGTGGGCCTTCGCGATCCGTTTCGCCTTCGACGTGAAGTTGACGAAGCCGCCGGCGAGCTCCAGGAAGCGCCGCTGGTTGAACAGTCCGTAGAGGGCGACGATGAGCGCTTCCGGGCCGTCGTATTCTGGCGCGGTGGTGTCGACGCGTTCCCCCTCGTCGTCGATGTTCCACGGCGCGAAGTGCTCGTAGGGGGTGAACGGGCTGCCGTACTTCGCGGTGACCCCGTCGGAGATCAAGCACAGGACGGCGTGCCGGAAGGCGAGCGGGAACTCCGCGAGGTACGCCTGGAGTTGGGCGTGCGCGCCGGTCAGGGTGGCGTTCTCGTCGGCGGCGTTCTTCAGCTCGACGATCGCGACCGGCAGACCGTTGAGGTACAGCACGATGTCGAACCGGCGCCGGAAGTCACCATCGACGATCGTGACTTGGTTGATCGCCCGGTAGACGTTGCGGCCGGGGTCGTGCAGGTCAGCCAGGCGCACGGTGGGATTGTGGTCGGCACCGTACGCGTCGGTGTACGTGATCGAACGGATGCCGTGGACCAGCCGCTCGTGTGCCGCCCGGTTCTCGGCGAACGCCTCCCGGGAGGCCACGTCGGTGGCGGCCCGCATCGCGTCGGCGACCGCCGTGGGCGGCAGGTCGGGGTTGAGCCGCTCGATCGCCGCCTGCAGGTCCTCGACGAGCACCAGATCGGCCCAGTCCCGCCGCTGCCCCGACCCCGGCGCGAAATCCTTCCCGGCACCCGGCTCCCACCCGAGCTCACCGAGCTGGTCCAGCGCGAGCGCCTCCCAGTCCGCCTCGTTCATCCACCCGCCCGCACCCACCACAACCCCTCCCCGTTAACCGTTTACTTACCTAAACCGCTTCTTCCACGACCTTCTCGGCGTCCCTGACCCGCAACCGCCCCGACATCAACTCGGGCAACAACGTGTCCCGCAGGCGTACGAGGACGCGCGACTCCTCCATGAGGGATTTCAGATGGCGGAACGCGACGCCAACCTCGGCGCCGAAGGCCGAAAGCTGACCAAAGTCCGGTCGACGCACGAAGAAGTCCGCCGCGTCGGCAGCACTCACTCGCTGCCGCCCAGATGAACCCACCATTTTCCGTATCGCGTGTTCCCGGAAGCGCTCATCTCGGGCGAGGAAGTAAGAGAACTCCGGCGGCACACCCTCCCGAGACCGCATCACGATGAACTCAGTCGACCCGGTTCCGGTCTCACCATCCTTGAGGAAGTCCACGTATCCTGTCTTACCGTTCTCCAAGCAGGGGGTGATGCGGGCCAGTACCGTGTCGCCATTCTGGAAGCGGCTACCGCCCTTCGGGGGCCGGTGAGCCCAGGTCCGGATCGAGGATAGGCGCGTAGGTAGGGCCGCCATGTCAACGTAGACCGCGTCGTCCTGAGTGGGGCGTGGCGTGCGTGGATTGAACTCGACCAGCTCGGTAATGGCGCAATCACCCTCCCCTGCCGTGCCGAGAGTGGCGAATTTCGCCTGGAATATGCCGTCATACGTTGCCGCGATTCGGTCATTAATCGCGATCTTGTCATCCAGAGCGGAAAGCAGGGCGACGACGGCGTTCTGAACGGGCAGCTCGGGAACCGGAACCTGCAGTCGCGACAGATCGCTTCCTCTGATACCAGCTGCAGCGACTTGGTGGATTATCGGTTCTATGGATTGGCGGCCCAGGGCCGATCGGAAGTAGTAGTAGTAGTAGCGAGGATTCACGGTCGCGGAATCGAGTCGCACTCGGATTAGGTGACTTTCCCAGGTGCGCGGCTCGATGCCTGCGGCGACGTAAACACATCTCCCAGCACCCTCGTACTTTAACGATTGCCGTACGAAAAGCAAATCGCCTTCCTGGAGAAGGTAGCGCTGTCGCTCTGTATCCGTGAGGGGAACGCGCTCGCACTCCTGGTCTGCAATGACGTCGTACTTGAAGGCCTCCCCCATGTTCACCATCGGAACACCGCTTCCACGTGTGGCCGACGGATAGCTGACGCCATTGCGTAGAGGTGAGGCGAATAGTTGCTGGAACTCGGCCTGCTTCATCGCGTGACCTCGCCCAGCCGGCTACGAAGAGCCGCTTCAATCCGGGACGACTCGTCGAAGTGGGCGTACAGCTCCTTGGTGAGGCGCTCGATGCGGTCGGCGAGCGGCTCGGCGTCCGGGTCTTCCTCAGCTTCGGCGGCGCCCACGTACCGGCCGGGGGTGAGGACGTGGTCGTGGGCGGCCACCTCGTCGAGCTTCGCGGAGTAGCAGAAGCCGGGGATGTTTTCGTAGGTCTGGCCCTTGGTCTTGGCGGACTTGGTGCCGCGCCAGGCGTGGTAGGTGTCGGCGATTTTGGTGATGTCGTCGTCGGTGAGGACGCGCTCGGTACGGTCGACCATGGTGCCGAGGGCGCGGGCGTCGATGAAGAGGATCTCGCCGCGCCGGTCGGTCAGCGCCTTCGCGCCTTGCGGGGTCTTGTCCTTCGTCAGGAACCACAGGCAGGCGGGGATCGCGGTGGTGCGGAACAGGTTCGGCGGGAGAGCGACCATGCAGGCCACCAGATCAGCCTCGACCATCGCGCGTCGGATGTCGCCTTCGCCGGACTGCTTCGATGACATCGAGCCGTTGGCGAGGACGACGCCAGCGCTGCCGCGGTCGCCCAGCTTGAAGAGGATGTGCTGGAGCCAGGCGTAGTTGGCGTTGCTCTGCGGCGGCACACCGTAGCGCCAGCGCGGATCGCTCTCGCGGCGCGCCCAGTCGCTCATGTTGAACGGCGGGTTGGCCATGATGAAGTGGGCCCGCTGGTCCGGGTGCTTGTCGTCGGAGAACGTGTCGGCCCAGCGGTCGCCGATGCCGACCGGGTCCATCCCGTGGATGGCGAGGTTCATCTTCGCCAGCCGCCAGGTGCGCTCGTTGGCCTCCTGACCGTAGACGGCGATGTCGTGGGTGTGGTCGCGGCCGGCGCGGGCCTCGACGAACTTCTTCGACTGCACGAACATGCCACCGGATCCGCAGCACGGGTCATAGACCCGGCCCTCGTAGGGCTCCAGCACCTCGACAAGAACCCGCACCACGCTGGACGGGGTGTAGAACTCGCCGGCCCGCTTGCCCTCGGCGCGGGCGAAGCGCTCCAGGAAGTACTCGTACACCTCGCCAAGGACGTCCTGTGCCTTCCGGTCGCCGTGGCCGGTGAAGCGGGCGTCGCTGATCAGGTCGACGAGTTCCTTCAACCGCTTCTGGTCGACGTTGTCCCGGTTGAAGATCTTCGGGAGGACGCCGGTGAGTGCCGGGTTCTCCCGCATGATCGCGTCCATGGCGTTGTCGAGCAGCTCGCCGACGCCGGTGGGGGCGTTCTCCACCAGGTAGTCCCAGCGGGCGTTCTCCGGGACCCAGAAGACGTTGGCGCTGGTGTATTCGTCACGCTCGTCGAGGAACTCGGCGCGGCGGTTCTCCGGGATGTCGGAGAGGCTGTCCGCGATCTGGTCGCGGCGCTCGGCGAACGCGTCGGAGACGTACTTCAGGAAGACCAGGCCGAGGACGAACTCCTTGTACTGTGCGGCGTCCATGGAGCCGCGCAGCTTGTCGGCGGCCTTCCACAGGATGTCCTGGATCTGCTTGGTGCTGGACATGCCGGGCAGCTCGCCCTGTCCGTTGGCACGTTTGCGTGGGGGCACTGTGTGTTCCGTTCTCTCGTTCAGGAGTTCGTACCGTACAGAGTGGTGAGGGTGCCGTCGGCGAAGCCGGTTATGGCGAGTTCGCGCAGTTCGGCGAGGAGGTCGGCCTGCCGTCGCAGTAGGCGCTCGCGTTCGTCGAGGCGGCGCAGCACGTCGTCCAGGCGGGCCGCCTCGTTCCGGCTCAGGTCGGGGATCGTCACGTCGCGCAGCCGTGGGCCGCGCACCGCGCCGGGGCTACGTGCGGTGTTGCGGGCGGTGTCCAGCAGCCCCTTCAGCACCCGTGGGGTGAGGGCGTCACCGGGAGACGTGCGCAGACCACGGGCCGGAAACTCGATCACCGAGAAACCGTCCTCGTCGAGGAGGACACCGAACTGGGGCACGGCGGTGACCACGAGGTCACCCGGGTCGGTGAGGGCGACGTGCGGGTACTCGGCGGCGAGCGTGAGCCGGTCCATCCAGCGCTTCGCCGATTGCGCGACGACCTCCACGGCGCCGATGACCCGATGGTGGCCGTGCGGCCTGACATGCTCGGGTAACAGGCGGTGCCCCGGGAGGAGACGGACGCGGCGAGCCGTGCGCAGTGCGCCGAGGGAGAGCTCCCTCGGCCGGGTCCCGTCGCGCTGCACCGCCCCGGTGTTCAGGGCGCCGTGCTCGTCGGCGTACCGGATGGTTTCTTGCTCGGCGTCGGTGAGACGGCGCTCGAGCTCGCCGATCAGCGCGGGCCGGTCGGCGGCCTGCCGGGAACGCAGGGTTACCGACGCCGGGCCCGGCGGCCGCAGCGTAGCGCCGCGGCGCAGGTCGAGGGCGTCGAGCGGGACCACCAGGCCCGTCCGCGGGTCGTGCCCGTCACGCCGGTGTCCCTCGGCACGCCACAACAGAATGTCCTCGGCCGCGGTCTCCACGACGCGCTGATCGAGGGCGCCTCCGCTGAGGTCGGCCAGCAGTAGGCGGCCCTGGGTGTCCGGGACGGGATCGCGAGTCAGCGTCCAGAGCGCGACGGAGTGGCCGGGGCGGGCCGGGAAGACGCCGCCGGGGAGTCGCACCACGGCCTCGACGAGGCCACTGGTCAGCAGGTTCGCCCGCTTGGTGATCGCGTCGGTTTCGCGCAGGGCGTCGACCAGGCTCGCGGCGGGGCCGACCACGACGGCGGTGCAGCCGGGGCCGAGCCGATCGGCGATGTCGCTGATCCTGGCGAGATCCTCGGCCGTGTCGCAGAGCTCGGCGGGCTGGTAGGGAAGCCTGGTGACGATCACGTTCACGTCGGCGAACTCGTCGTTCAGGTCGTCCGGGAGCACCGCGAAGTTGAACTCGGGGACGCCGGTGAGCAGCAGGCGGCGGCGGATCAGACGGGCCAACTCGGGGTCCGGCTGCGCGGCGTTGAAAACCAACGCCTCCGGCTCCTGACCGACCAGCAGGGCGGCGAGTAGATCGCCGGAGCCCGCATGAGGGTCGCCAACGGTGAGGCGGCCGCCGGTGCGTAACCGACCAGGCACGTCGGCGGTGAGCCGGATCAGCGTGACCAGGTGGGGAGTGAGCGCATCGGTGGCCAGTTCCGGCCAACCGAAGCGAGCGCAGTTGCCGAGCAGGAACTGGTAAGCCCGGCTCGCCTCGTAGGCGCCCTCAATGAACTGCTCGACCATCCCCGGAAGATCGGCCAACGCCGGGGCTTCCTGCAGGTTGGTGAGCAGGAACTCGTCATCGGGGTCCAGCCGCTCGGCCAGCGGCAGTGGATCGGCCGGCAATGGCCGTCCGGCCAGGTGACGCAGGCAGAGGGCGGCGCCCAGGGACAGCACCAGGCGGCGGCCGCCGTGCGCACGGGCGTACGCGGTCAAAGTGTGCATCGCGCGCTCGGCGCGCAAGCTGTCGGCGTCGGCGTTACCGAGCTTGCGGTCCAGCAGCCAGGTGAGGACGGCGTCGGCGGGGAAGAGCGGCTGGCCGCTGCTGCCCGGGGCCGGAGCGGGGAAGTCGGGGTGGCGGCGCCGCCAGGTCGTCACGACTGGGCGCTCAACCTGTGCCAACAGGGCGATCTCGCCGTATGACATCAGCTCAGTGGCCACGCCTCTCACCTCCTCCGCGATCACGGAGGCTCACTGTAGTCGTGACGATCGTCGTAGTCGACGCCACTGCTTGATAACCCGCCTTATCAAATATCCGTATCCGCTGTGCGGACGGAGGATGGTGTTCTAGTCCGGCGAGTGGCTGCGGCGGCTCGTCCGCGGTGTGGTTACCTTCGTCGACTCGGCGCGGACGCCCCCACTGGGCATCAGGAGCAGCAAGACCAAGATCGGCATCAAGATAACTGAGCGAATGGCAGGGCTGACTGTGCGGTACTTCGTGGGCACCCACGGGCGGATCGACCGCTCGTGGCTCGACGAGCAACCCGAGATGAAGCGACACTTCAAGGAAGATCCGCAGGACTGGCTCGCGGTCCTCCCCTATGACGTGGCGTTGCGTGACGTGGAGCTGATCAAGGCGGTCGTCGAGCCGAAGACGCTGGGGGAGGTGCGCCGGTCACCGCTCGCGCTTCCACTGGTCAAGGCCCAGTTCGATGATCGGGCGGCCATGGACGGTGAGCCGGCGTTCAACGACCTGGGGGACGACGTCCCGTTCGATTGGTATGACGATCTCGGTCTCTTCTGGCGGCCGGACCCACGATTGCGTACGGCGGAACTGGCGCCGCCCAGCCTGCTCGCTACCTTCGGCCGGGAAGACCACGCGTACGGCATGGACTACGAGCCGGCGACCTGGTTGCCGCTCGACGACCAGGTCGCCATCGAGGCGGCGCTTCGCGAGCTGGGGCACGAAATCGCCTACGACGACACCCTTCTGGACCGCTACCTGGCGTAAGTCGGTCAGGGAGCCGTGAACTGGCAGCTCTTCAAGATCACCCGGATGGTTGAGTGTGGGGCCGCGGTGTCAGCTCTAAGGTCGAACGGATCTTCATGAACGATGACATCACTCTGCTCCGGCACGACGACCGATGGGCGGGATCGCGGCTGAGGGCACACATGGCCTGCCCGATCGTTCTTCGGTTGACGTCTGCTTGGGCCGCAGATGGAACGTTCAGCTTCTCGACGAGCGCCTGATCAGCGGCGCGGTAACAAGACCTGGCTCGTGTAGTTGGATGGAGAAACCTGAAATGGGCGGAATCGTCGGCATGACCGAGGACCTTCCGGCGCAGGATCGGCTGCTGCAGGCGACCATCCGTCAATGGCGTGACAGTCTCATCAACCTCTCCGGCACGAACCGGCTTCTCAACTTCCGACCGAGCAAGTCAGGGGCGGTCCGGGTGCTCGATCCGGCCGCCCCGGAGGTTCTGGCCGGTCTGAGCGCCGGCCGCTACTTCCGGTTCCGTCCTGCGGAGGAGGGCAGCGACGAGTTTGAGACGGCATCGACCGAACCGGGCCGCGCCCTCCCCGCGGGTGATCTCGGCACGTCGGGCAAGGCTTTCCGGGTCGATGTCCTGCGCACGGACAAGCCGGTCAGTGATCTGAGCTCGGCACTTCGCAACCTCATGCGTCGGTCGAACCAGGAGTTCCTGGACCGAGGACTATGGATCCTCTACCTCGCCTTCGGATCGCTCACTTGGACTGACGGTGACAAAGCGCGGTACACCAGTCCGCTGCTTCTCGTCCCGGTCCGGCTCGTTGCGACCGGGGCGCGGCAGCTGCCCTTGCTGCAGCGCGCGGACGAAGATCCAGTGGTTAACCCGGCGCTGGCGCTGAAGCTCAATCAGCTCATGGTCACGTTGCCGTCCGTCGACGACCTCGAGGACGTCGCCTATGCCGACTTCCTGGCCGACGCGCGGTCTGCGGTTGCCGAGCACGCCGGCTGGCGGGTCAACGACGAGGTCACCCTCTCCTACTTCTCGTTCGCGAAGGAGGCGATGTACCGCGACCTGCTCGACAACGAGGCGTCTGTCGCCGGACATCCGGTTATTCAGGCGCTGGCGACAGGTGGGCGAGGCTCGGGAGGCGCCGGCTTCCTCTTCGAAGAGTTGACCGACGATCGGATCGACCGGGACATGCCTGCGGAGCAGATCCCGCTGGTGCTCGACGCCGACTCCTCGCAGCGGGCCAGCGTCGCCGCCGCGCTGGCAGGCCGCTCGTTCGTCATGGACGGCCCGCCCGGAACCGGGAAGTCGCAGACCATCGCGAACATGATCGGCGCACTGCTGCACGCCGGTAAGCGGGTGCTGTTCGTCTCCGAGAAGGCTGCGGCGCTCGAAGTGGTCCGGAACCGGCTCCACGACGTGGGGCTCAGCGCCTACCTGCTGGAGCTGCACTCGCACAAGGCGACGCGGAAGGAGGTCGCGTCGGCTCTGGGGCAGGCATTGGAGACTGTTCCGGTCGCCCCGAGCGGGATCAACGACATCGATCTGGACAACGCCCGCCGCAGCCGTGAGGAGCTGAACGCGTACGCCGAAGCCATGAACGTGCTGCGGGCGCCGCTCAACTACTCGCTGCACGACGTCCTCGGCATGATCGCCAACTTGCACGACGTGCCCGCGGCTCCGATGAGCGGCATCGTGCCCGTCGATCTGACCGTCGAGATGTTCGGCACCGTGCGGGCCACCGCTGCGGCGCTGGCCAGGGCCTGGCGCCCCGCTTCTCAGGGACGCTCGTTCGCCTGGCGTGGTGTCACGCATCGCGGCTCCCTGGACGCACGTCTCTACGCAGCCGATTCAGCGCTCGACGCGTTGGCCGGCGTCACCGCCGCCCATTCGCCACTGGCCGCCGCGTTCGACGTCAGCCGGTTGTGCCAGGCGTCCGATCTCGCGCGCATCGTCGCCCACTGCGCGGTACGGCCGGCCGGCGTGCCGCAGCAGTGGCTGACCGCTGCGGCGCTCGACTCGGCCAGGGAATCCGCGGATCGTCTCGCCACGGAACTGCGGGAGCTCGCCGAACGGCAGGACGCAGCCAGCCGTGCCGCCGGTGTGTCCTGGTCCGACATTCCCACTACGGAAAGCACGCCGGACCTCGACACCTCCGCGCTGGAAGACCTCACGGTGGCGCCACTGCACCTCGCAGGACTGACCTCGGAGCAGGCCACGGTGCTTGCCGACACATTCGCGCGCGACGCCGAGACACTGCAGGCCGCCAGCCGTTCGCTCACCGGGCTGGCCGTCATGCTGGGTGTGCCGCCCGTCGTGTCGTTCGACGATGCCGAGGCGACTCTGGCGGTGGCCGGTCTCGGCGGCAGCGACATCCGTCCGGAACGTGCGTGGCTATCCGCCGAGGGCCATGCTGCAGCCACCCAGGCCGCGCAGGCGCTCCAGCAGGCCATTGCCGCCCTGCTAGAGGCAGAGAAGGCAGCGGCACCGCACTACACCGATGCCCTGCTCGTGGCGGACGTCGAGGGATTGGCGCACCGTTTCGCGCACGAGCACCGGGGCATGAAGAAGCTCGGCGGCGCTTACCGCGCCGACAAGCGTGCTCTAGCGGCGTTCACCTGTGCGGGCGTCGCCTGGCAGTCGGCGCGCGACCAGCTGCTGTTGGCGATCGCCTGGAAGCAGGCCGCAGCCGCCCTCACCGAGTCAGAAACTCGGTATGCGGAGACCCTCGGCGCCTACTACGACGGCCGTTCCACCGACTTCGGCCGGATCGCCCGGGCGTTGGCGGCTGCGGACACCGCGATCCGCCAGGCCCGCACCACCGACTTGCGGAAGCTGGCCGATCACATCGCCCGTGACGCGACCCCCAACGCCAGCGTCCTCAACGTCGCCCACGAGACGCGCGCGCGGTTGCAGGACTGGCGGTCGCGCCTGGCACCGGAACCGCTGCCCGCCGCACGGCCGGAGCTCGCGCTGCTTCCCATCACGGAGGCAGTCGGATGGCTGCGCACGCACCTGACCCCACTGCGGTCGGCGGCTGTGCTGGCAGGGTCGGTCAGCCAGGCGGTGAACCGACAGTTGACCGTCGCAGAGTCCCGCCACCTGCTTGAGCTGCGCGCGTCCGTCGACGCCGCCTACACCGCGCTCGCAGCAAGCGGCCACGGTTACTCATCGATCCTCGGCTCGCTGTACGCCGGCGAGCGGACCGATCTGCCGTCGGTGCACACGGCACTGGACTGGGCCGCACAGATGCGCGCCTGCACGAAGGGCTTCGACGAGCCCCTGACCCTCGCTCAGGCGGAGGCGCTGGAGAGCATCGTCCCAACGCCCCAACTCGGCGACATCGAACGGCGGTGGGCCGCAGCGCGTGCCGATCTGCTGGCGGCCTTCGAACCGGGCAGGCACGCGGAACTCGGCACCGAACTCGACGACTACGCCGAGGCGGGCGACCTCATCGCGGCCCTGCGCGAGGACAGCGCCGGACAGGACGAGTGGTTCGCGTATCAAGGCGCTCGCGCTGAACTCGTCGCCGTGGGACTCGAGACCGCCATCGACTTCTGCATCACCGAGGGCATCAGCGCCGAGCAGGTGCCGCTGGTTCTGGAGCGAGCCCTGCTGCAGGAGTGGGCCGACCATCACCTGCATCAGGATGCGGCCCTACGTGTCATGCGGGCCGAGGATCGCGACTCACTCGTGGCCGAGTACCGCGCCCTGGACCGGGCGCTCATCACGGCGGCGACCTCGCGGATCATCACCGCGTGCAATACGCGTCGGCCTCGCAACAACCTCGGTGAGTCGGGTGTCATCCGCCGCGAAGCTGGCAAGAAGAAGAAGCACATGCCGGTGCGGCTGCTGTTGGAGCGTACGCGCCATGTCACTCAGGCGATCAAGCCATGCTTCATGATGTCGCCGCTGGCGGTCAGTCAGTATCTCCCGTCCGACCTGCGGTTCGACGTCGTCATCTTCGACGAGGCGAGTCAGGTCGCACCCGCCGACGCTGTCAACTGCATCTACCGAGGCGACGCGCTGATCACGGCCGGTGACCAGAAGCAGCTCCCGCCGACCAGCTTCTTCACCGCCGGCGTCGCCGACGACAGCGACGAATGGGATGAGGAGGCCGAGGACGGTGTCGACTTCGAGTCCGTTCTCGACCTCATGAAAGGTTCTGCGGAGTTCCGCGCGCTCACGCTGCGCTGGCACTACCGGTCCCGGCACGAGGCGCTCATCGCCTTCTCGAACTCGTCGTTCTACAAGGGCCGGCTCATCACGTTCCCTGGAGCCGAGGACGTCGGTCCCGACGTGGGCGTGGAGCTGTTCCACGTCGCCGGCACCTACCGGCGCGGCTCGTCGCGCGACAATCCGATCGAGGCGGCCAAGGTTGCCGATCGGGTCATCCACCACTTCACCACCCGCCCCCACCTCACGCTCGGTGTGGTCAGCTTCTCCGAGGCACAGGCCGCCGCCATCGAGCATGCCGTGGAACAGGCCCGCCAGGACCGCCCTGAACTGGACAAGTTCTTCACCGACGACCGGCTCGACGGTTTCTTCGTCAAGAACCTCGAATCGGTGCAGGGCGACGAGCGCGACGTGATGATCTTTTCGATCGGGTACGGCCCGGACGAGGCCGGCAAGACGACGATGAACTTCGGCCCGTTGAACCGGGCCGGTGGGTGGCGGCGATTGAACGTGGCCATCACCCGGGCGCGCTTCCGCAACGAAGTCGTCGCCAGCGTGCGGGCATCCGACATCGTTGCCGCTGCCGGCAGCGAAGGGTTGCGGCATCTGCGCCGCTATCTGGACTACGCCGAGCGTGGCATGGCGGCACTGGCGCTGGACACCAGCACCGGCGGTGATGCCGAATCACCGTTCGAGGAGTCGGTCATCTCCGTGATCCGCTCCTGGGGCTACGAGGTGACCCCGCAGGTCGGTGCCGCCGGCTACCGGATTGACATGGGGGTGCGTCATCCGGATCGGCCCGGCGTCTATGTGCTGGGCGTCGAGTGCGACGGTTTCCAGTATCACTCCTCCAAGGTCGCCCGGGACCGGGACCGGCTGCGTGATCAGGTGCTGCGCGGCCTCGGATGGCGGCTGCACCGGATTTGGGGCACCGCTTGGTATCGCAACCGTCTCGGCGAGGAAGAGCGCCTGCGTGTCGCGATCGAGAAGGCCGTCGCCGCTCCAGTGCGTGGGCTTTTGTCCAGTCTGGAAGAGGCGATCGAGCGCCCCACGGTCACCACCGAGGCAGCGGCCCTCGACCTGCATCCGACTTGGGTGACGCCGTACCGGACGGCGATGGTCGATCGCCTGCCGTACTGGGCGGATCCGGGCGAACGCGGGAGCGCGCACGCCATGCGGGTCGGCGTCGCCGAGGTCGCCGCCGTCGAAGGGCCGGTGCATATCACGGTCATGCACCAGAGGTTGCGCGAATGCTGGGGCATTGGCCGGGTCGGATCGCGGATCCGGGACAACATCGATGCCGCGATTCGTCAGGCTGGTCTCGACCGTGATGGCGATTTCGTGCGTGTGCCCGGCGCCGTCGTCAGCGAGGTCCGTAGCCCCGTCGACGCCTGCAGCCGCAGTGTCGAGCAGGTCCACGACGACGAGTTGGCGCTCGCCTTGACGAATCTCGTCCGGGACACAGGTGGCGTGGCCCGCGACGAGCTGAGTGCACACGTGGCCAAGCTGTACGGCTGGACCCGGCGTGGACCGGACATCTCCCGGCGCCTTGGACTACTCATCGACCGCCTGGTCGCTGACGGCGTACTCATCGCCAATGGGCACAGCCTGTCGGCCGGCTTCGCCGCCTCGAAGGATCGTGAGTAGTTGACGCCAGACGGCGCGGAGCCGCAATGCGCCCACAACAGGGGAGTGTCGCCATCCGTACCCACTTCACCCTGCGCATGCGCATGAATGCACCGGCGAACCACGTGGCCGCTACGGCGGCCACGTGGAACGGGAGGGGAGCGTCGATTTACCCTTGGTCCTAATCAGCTCGCGAGGTGAAGCGCCATGGCCGCATTGACGAAGGCGGACCAGTTCTTGGAGCTGAAGATGAGAACGGGCCCGGTGTCGTGCTTGGAGTCACGTACGGCGACGATGCCGGGGAGGTTGGTGGCGACTTCGACGCAGGCACCGCCGTTGTCGCCGCTGCGGGTGCTCTTGCGCCAGATCGCGCCGGTCAGGTCAGTCATGCCGCGTCTCCCCGGTGATCCTCTTGATCATGTCCTTCGATTCTGCCTCGCCGAGGGTCAGCGCATCCAGACCCTTCCAGACGCGTTCATAGGCGGCCAGCTCGTCCGGCTTGTCAAGGTAGAGCGCCCCGGTCAGCGACTCGGAGTAAACAACGGACGGTTCTGGTGCGGCCCGGCCACCCTTGGTTGACGGGAAGTCGAGAATCATGAAGGTGCCGGCGACCGCACCGGGCTGAGGCCCCGCTGCGAGCGGCAGCACTCGGACGGAGACGTTCGGCAGCTCCGAGAGCTTAAGCAGGTGGTCGAGCTGGGCGGTCATCACCGCTGGGCCGCCGACGGTGCGGCGGAGCACCACCTCGGACAGCACCGACTCCAACCGCGGAGCTGCCGGCAGCCGTCGCATCAGCAGTGCTTGCCGTTGTAGCCGCACCTGGACAGCCCGCTCGCGCTCCTCGTCGCTCAGCGTCCGGCCGAGGCGGTAGAGCGAGTGCGCGTACTCCTTGGTCTGAAGGATGCCGGGGATCAGCGACTCGTCGTAGCCGCGAAGGCGGGAAGCGGCGGACTCCAGCCCCACGTACAGCTCGAACCAGCTCGGCACCGCGTCCCCGTACGCGTGCCACCACCCCTTCGACTTCGTCTCCGCCGCCAGCCCCCGCATCGCCTCGGTCATCTCCGGCGACACGTGGTACAGCTCGCACATCGCCTTGACGTCGAGCACCCGCACCGGCCCCAGGCCGCTCTCGATACGCCAGATCTTCTGCCGGCTGTACTCAAGAGCTTCGGCAGCGGCGTCCAGCGTCACCCCCGCCTCGGTCCGGAACTGGCGCAGCAGCCGACCGAGCTGCCGCCGCGGCACGGTCGATCCGACATCCTCCGTCACCCGAGCACTCCTTGATTCCATTCCGCAACACTGCGTAACGCGTCCACGTAACTCATATCGGTTGCAGTAAAAGAAGTCAACGCTCCGCCCATGAATTCTGCCGTGGAACGTTGCATCCCCACTGCGCTCTGTCACACGATGACTACAAGGCCCTGATGCCGTACCGCTGATCGCAAGCTGCGGTGGCAGGGCGGGGTGGGTCCGCGCGTGCGGGGAGGGCGAGTGTCCCCACCCCTTCCAGCCGACACGAGAGGCAGACAGCAGATGAGCGTCCGCAATCAACGCCCGACCTACGGCGGCGCGGCGATGCCGTACACCCCGCTGCTGCCCTGGCAGGTGCGCGAGCGCCGCTTCAAGCCGGTCGGGCTCGGACGCCGCGGCCTTGAGCCGGACCACGTGTACGCCTTCCTCGACCGGGTCGCCGTGGACATGGCAGCCGTCTACGCGGCCCTGGCCGAGAGCCGGCGGGAAGCCGCCGTCCTCAAAGCCGGGATGCACCACCCCCGCGCGGACCGAGGCCCCAAGGCATGAGCGAGCGGTACGTCATCCACCTGCCGGTCGTCGCCGCCGACCTGCCCGCCGCGCAGCGCCTGGCCCGGGTGGTCGGCCGCTGGGTGCTCGTCCTGCCCCAGACCGACCCGGGGGAGACCACCGTCTCGGCCGAGGACGACCAGAACGTACGCCATCGGGTCTTCTGCGACCTGCTGATGCCCGGCGGTCGGCGCTGCCTGCTCCGCGCCGACCACGACGGCCCGTGCTCCCGCCGCCTGCGCCGTTGAGCCGCTGCTGCGCCAGGCGTCGCTACCGGGTGTCGGCAGTTCCATCAAGGGCTGGGCGCGTAGGGCGTTACGACGGTGACGGGGCATGGCCGGTCGGGCGCCGCCGGCCGCTGAATGCCGGCAACCCACCGGCTGCCGACACCGGCTGACCGTTGCCGAGCGCCGAGTGGTGGAAGTCGCCGACCTTCTGGTAGGTGGACGCATAGGTGTTGCCGTTCCGGTCCATCACGAAGATCGCTTGGCCGGGTACCACGAGGACGATGCCCGCGCCGGACGTGTCGTACGACCCATCCTCCTCCCGAAGCCGCCGCCTGCCGACTCACCCTCGACCTTCCGATCAGGCGGCCCAGACCGGGTGTGCGGCGGCCAGCGCGGCGGCCTGGTAAGGCGTAAGCGGTGAACTGTCGGCGACGACCTCAAGTTGCCACTTCTCCCGTAGGGAGGTCCACAGCTTGGAGGTCAGGCCGGAGTGCATCTTGAGTTCGTCCGTGCCGTCGGCCACCCGCAGCACGTACAACCACGTCGCTCCGTCCGGGGCGCCGTCGAAGGGGTCCCGCCAGGCGCGATGCAGGCTGTGGCCCCGGCGCCGCGGGGCTTCGGTGGACAGGAACGTGTCCGCCAGGATCGGGTCGGGGGCATTCGCGGGGCCGGTCGGGCTGAACCGGTACGGCGGTGGGGGCACCTCGGCGATGACCGGCACGTTGAGCAGGGCGGGGTCGTCGGGGTCGCCGAGGAAGGAACGGATCAGGTCCTGTTCCTCGGGGCTGATGGCGACGACCTCGTACGCCAGGTTGAGCAGGAGTGTCGCGTCGGCCAGGTCCCACTCACCCGCGGCGTACTGATCGCGTAGGGCACCCAGGGTGTCGTCGGACAGCCGGCCCGCGAGCCGCGCGCACATGTCGGTGATCGCCGCGTAGGTCTTCTCGTCCATGGCGCTCATTTCTTCCTGTAGTCGCCGAGCACTGTTGTGGTGACGTTCCCCTGAGCGTCCTGGACCACTCTAATGATCTTGTTGCCCTTCGGGCCTTCCCACGTCCAACTGCCGTCACCACCCACATCGGGGTGACTGTAACGGGGCGGGTTGCCCATCGGCACGCCCTTCGGAGCGGGGTTCGGCGCGGTCGGGTTGGTGATGACGCCCGGGTCGTCGGGGTCGGTCGGGAAGGCGGTGCGCACCTCGCCGCCGGCGAGCACGATCGTCTTGACCTCAACACCGTCGACCACGCCCTTGTAGTCGTAGGCCCACGCCGGATTGCCATCGGCGTCCTGGGTCAGGTACGGCCCCTTCGCCGGCGGGCCCTGCTGTGTCACCTGGTACGTCGCCTCGAGGATCCTCGCCTCGTCCCAGTCCTTGGGGAACTCGGTCTTCTTCGAGAAGCCGGTGCCCGCGAGGTGGCCACCCTGCCGGCCGCCGTCGCCCTCGATGATGTGCTTTCTCGACGCCGCACTGTGGTGGATGTCGTCCGCCGCGGGCGGCGCGGTCGGTGGGGTGGTCCTGCCGGGCCCCGTCGGCGTGGTGGGGCTGTTGGATCCCTGGCCGGTACCCCCGGGACGGCCCGACTGCGCGGCCTGGGCGATTGCCTGCTGCGCGCTCGAGATGCCGTTGCTCGCGTCGATGCCGCCATGGCTCCTCGATGGCCCCCCGGTGGTGCCGTCACCACCGTCCGCGCCGCCGGGCGTCTTCGGTTTCGCCATGAACGCCTTATCCGTTGATGAGCCGGGAGAGGTTGGTCAGGCTGGTGACCAGTGCGGTGACGTAGGTGAGGATGCGCGCGGCCCATTTGACGACGGCTGCCGCGATCTGCGCGGCGATCACCGGGATCGTGACGACGAAGATGGCCTCGACCGCCCAGACGACCACCCGTGCCACCAGGTCGGCGATGAGGTCGCGCACGATGTCGCGGGTGAAGGCCACCAGGCTCCCGGCAGCCTGGGTGGCCACCGCCATCGCGGTGGAAACCGCCCCGAGCCCGCTGATGGCCTCGACGTTGTGGCCCATCAACCCCTGGTACGCCTCGGCGGCCTGCCCCTGCCAGTCGGGCAGGTCCCCGTCGAGACGCGACCGCAGGTCGGCGGCCATGCGCTGCAGTTCGACGGCCATGTTGTCCCAGGTGGCGGCGTGCGAGGCCACCACGTCGGGCATTCCGGTGAGGTCGTCGAGGATCTGCCGCAGCGGCTCGAAGTACTCCATCGCCCAGCCCAACCCGTTGGCCAGCAGCGCGCTGAACGGGTCGATCACGCTGGCCACGACGTCGAGCCCGAACGCGGCGCCGGCAAGCAGATCGTCGACCCAGCCCTCACTCCTGATCGCGTCGACCAGACCCTCGAAGCCGTCGGCGAGGGAGGAGCCCGTCCAGACCTCCCGGGTCGACGTGACGTCGGCGACGAGTGAGGCGTCAGTCATCGCGCCGTCCTCACCCGTCCAACCGGCTTCCCGCTCTGCTGATCAGGGTGGCGGCATCGTCGTCGACCGAGTCGTAGCTCTCGGCCGTCCGGCGAAGTCCCTCGACGGCCAGCTGCAAGTTCTCCTCGACGTAGGCGATCAGCTCGTCCTGCCGGACGTGCCTGCTCTCGAGGATCCCGGAGATCCAGCCGCACAGCAGCCCGTACGCCGCGTCGTCCTGCCTGACCTGCGCGCTGGCGGCCTTGACCGACCCAAAGCGCGCCTTGAGCGCCTCGATGTGGTGAGCGTGCGTGCGGATCTGCTCCGCGTCGACCGCGAATCCGTCGCCCATCAGCCTGATCACCAGCTTCGGTCGGTGTCGGTGCTGTCCGCGACCGGATCCGGGCCGCGCAACTGCTGCCCGACTCGCTCGGCGATCGCGCGCGCTGCCGTCGACTCGGTCCCCATGGTCTCCGCGATGATCTCCTGCGACCGGGCGGCCAGGTTCACCTTCGCCTCACGAATCGTGTCCATGATCGTCCTCGCGACGACATCAGGTGCGACCCGCTGAATTTGCCGGCCCAACCGCAGGTCTACCAGCGCACCAGCGGAATCGATCGTGACCTCGACCAGCCCGTTGCTGTCGACCGCGGTCACCCGCAGTTGCTGAAGGCGGTCGCTCATGGCCTTGGTGTCGGCCGCTGCCTTGTCGATCCGCCCCTTCCAGGCCGACAGTCGGTCCATGGCACCGTCGGGGTCCAGCACACCGCCACCGCCCGCAACGCCGGCGTCCATGATCCCTCCCCGCGATGATCGTGGATGGCGGAGCTTAGCAAGGGCGAGCCGCCGAGGCGTTCCCGTAGCCTATGAGGACTGTCGCCCTTCCCACTATGGACACTTTCCACGGGTGCGGGTCTCTCCGACGGTTGACCGGATGGGATTTCACAGGTCCGGGCGGTGGAGGAGTGCAGCGCCTGCCATGGATCTCGATGAGAAGAGCTGTCGGGGGTAGGGTTTGCGGTACGAGATCCACTTCGAGAGGGAACTGCCCGCGGAGGCTCTGCGTCGCTTCCTCCATGAGGACTACGGCATCGCTCCGGACTCCCTCTACGTCGGGCGGATCCGGGACCGAGCGGCGGATGATGCCCGACCGGTCGCCATGCTGACGCCGCCCGACGAGGATGAGGGCTTCGGCTGGATCCTCAGCGGTGACACCGAGCTCGCGGACGCCACGGGCTTGAACGAACGCGATCTCGCTGTCGCCCTGGCCCGCACCTTCGGGGTGCGGGCCCTGGTCGACGACGGCAGCCTCTTTCCCAACCAGTGGCTGCTGGTCAGCGCGGACGGAAGCAGCGGGCGGGTCACCATCGACGAGGACGCGGCGACCGACGGGGACCTCCGCATCGTCCACGCGTGGGCGCCCATCAGTGGTGAGCCGCAGCTGGCCGTGGTGCCACCACCGGACTGGGCGCGGGACTGGTAGGTCGCAGGCGAGCGGCGGTGCGATAGCCCGGTGGGAATCGTGGCGGAGCACGTGGGATGCTGCTGCCCATGCGTCAGCCCGGGAGCGTGGTCTCCGTCATCAACTACAAGGGCGGCGTGGGCAAGACGACGTTGACGGCGAACATCGGGGCGGAGCTGGCGACGCGCGGCCTCACCGTACTCCTGATCGACCTGGACCCGCAGGCGAGCCTGACGTTCTCCTTCTACCAGCCGCATCAGTGGGAGCAGGAACTCGCCGACGAGCGCACCATCCTCCAGTGGTTCGGCGACGTGCTCGGCAACGGCGGCTCCCAGCCGCTTGATCCGTACGTGGTGACCCCGCCCGCCGTGAACGACGTGATCGCCCGCAGCGGCTCGGGCCGGCTCGACCTGGTCCCGTCGCACCTCATGCTGGTCGACGCAGACCTGGATTTCGCCTACCAGTTGGGCGGCTCCCGGTTTCAGCACGGAAGTCCGCGCTATCTGCCGCTGCACCGAGCGCTGGCCGACGCGCTCGACGGAAAGGCCTTCCAGGCGTACGACGCCATCCTGATCGACTGCCCGCCCAACTTCACGATGGTCACCCGGACCGGGATCGTCGCCAGCGATCACGTCCTGATCCCGGCAAAGGCGGATTACCTTTCCACGCTCGGCATCGACTATCTCCGCAAGAAGCTCTCCGAACTGGTGCGGGACTACAACCGGGTCGCGGGCGGCGTCGTTCCGCAGATCAATCCCACCATTCTCGGTGTGGTTCTTACGATGATCCAGTACGCCGGCACCGGGCCGATCATCGCCCAGCGCAACTTCATCGACCAGCCCAGCAGCGTCGAGCTGCCGGTGTTCCGGCAGATGATCCGGGACAACAAGACCCTCTTCGCCCCCGCCGGCGAGCACGGAATACCCGCCGTCCTCCTGCCGAACGCGAACCCTACCGTCCAGTACGAGCTGCAGCAGCTCGCCAGCGAGTTTCTCGCCCGGATCCGGAACTAGGAGCACCCGTGACCAGCCCAGCCGACCTCAGCCACGCCGTACTTGTGCGGGTGGCGGAGTTCCTCCGTACCCTTCCGGCGGACCAACTGGCCGCGCTGGCCGACGGGTCCGCCCGGCTGCAGATCGCGGCGACCGGCCCGACGTCCGACCGGCCGTCGGTGGCGCCCGAGAGCAGGGGTACGGCGAAGGCCGCGCCGGCGCCGGCGGTGGAACCGGAGAGGGTCCGCGCTGATCTGGCCGCGATCGACGACCGGGCGGCCGCCGGGCGCTACCTCGACGACCTGCGGATGACCGTGCCGCAGCTCAAGGGGCTCGCCAAGAACCTCGGCATCGCCGTGCCGAGCCGGGCGACCAAGGCCGACGTGCGGCGCGACATCGTGCAGTGGACGGTCGGGCGCCGGCTCGACTCCTCGGCGATCAGCAGGCCGGCGCCGACGCGCGGCTGATCGCAGAGCGGGGTCAGTCCGTCGCCTCCAGCACTCGGCGTACCTCGTCAAGGACCGCACCCCACGACGCGCGCGGCGCCGCGCCGCGCACCTGGCCGGCGAGATGGTCGGCGAGCCGGCGGAGCGCTCGGTCGGTGAACAGTGCTGGCCCCTCGTCCGCAGCCGGTGGCCTCCGCTGCGGCGGCACGGTCAACGGCAGCGGATCGGCGACACAGACGATGTCCAGATATGCCGTGGTACGGGTCAAGGCCACGTAGAGCAGCCGGTGCCCGCGATCGTCCTCGGCCACGATCTGTTCCGGCTCGACCACGACTACTGCGTCGAACTCCAGCCCTTTCGCCTCCTGCGGACTCACCAGGTTGACCGAGCCGCCCAGCTCACCGCGTTGCGCGCTGCTCCAGCCGACGCCGTTGTCAGCCAGCGCCGCCTCCACCTCGCGGCGACAGCGTGCCGGGCAGACGATCCCGACGAAGGCGCCCTTGTCGACGTGAGCGGCGGCCAGAGCGACCACCCGCCCGGCCCGCTCGGTCAGCGAAACCCGGTGGATCTCGGGCTCGGCCGGACCCGTCCGCACCACCTCCGGAGGCGTCACGCCGGCAGCGGCCACCGGCAGCAGCCGGGCGGCGAGCCGGTACGCCTGTGCGGGCACCCGGTAGCCGTACCGCAGCGGGGCGATCACCACGGGATGGACCGCAGGCAGGTGATCGGTCACCTCGGCCCAGTCGTCACGGGCCCACGAGCCGGTGGACTGAGCGAGATCACCCACCAGGGTGAGTGAGCCGCCCGCGCAGCGGCGGCCGATGGCCCGCAGCTGCATCGGGGACAGGTCCTGTGCCTCGTCGATCACCACGTGCGCGTACTGGCGTCCCGGACCGTCGATGAGCTGTTCCAGCTCGTCGAGGAGCGGCAGGTCCGCTGCGGACCAGACCTCCTCGGAGAGCCGGTCCGCGCCCTGGCGGTGCAACTGGCCGACCTCCTCAACGGTGAACTCCGTGCCGGCCGCGGCGCTCAGCCGCGCCCGCGAGCCGAACAACTCGCGCAGGAACGCCGCCGCCGACTGCTGCGGCCACAGCCGCTCGACGAGATTCGCCACCGCCGGCGTCCCGGCCGCTTCGACGCCGGCGCGCTGACCTACCAGGTGACTCACCCGGTCTGAGAAGAGGCGCCGCTGCTGGGAGTACGGCAGCTTGGCCGCGCTCGCCACCGCCATCGCCTCGGCCAGTTCCGTCCCGGGCACGGTGACGAACCGCCCGCCCAGCAGGAGCCGTTCGGCCGTCTCGGACACACCCACCCGGCTGCGCAGTGCGCGGGAGAGCAGGCCGGCCATCCGTGCCTCGCCCTTGAGCCGGCTCACACTGGCCGGCTCGGTCCGGCCCCGGCGTACGTCGGGTGCCAGTCGGGCGATGTCACGCATCAACACCTCGGCGTCGCCCAGATCGGGCAGCACCCGGCCGATGTAGCGCATGAAGGTCGGGTTCGGTCCGACCACCAGCACGTCCTCCGGTACGAGGTCGGGGTTGTTGAAGAGCAGCCAGGAGACGCGGTGCAGGGCGACCGCTGTCTTGCCGGTGCCCGGCCCGCCCTCGATCACCAGCACCTGCTCCATCGGCGCCCGGATCAGCTCGAACTGGGCCGCCTGGATCGTCGCCACGATGTCGCGCATCTCGCCGGTACGCGCCCGGGCCAGTTCGTCGAGCAGGCGCTGGTCAGGCCCGTCGATCGCGGCCGCCAGCTGGGCGAAGAGCACGTCGGTGAAGTCCTGGATCGTGTTGCCGTCGCACTGGTAGCTGCGCTTGCGTACCAGGCCCCGACGGTCGACATGGGTCGCCTCGAAGTAGGGTGCGGCCGCCGGCGCCTGCCAGTTCGCGATCAGCACCTCGCTGCGTTCGTTGAGCACCACGTGCCGGCCGATGTAGAGCACATCGTCCGACTCGTCGTCGGTCCGGCCGAACGCCACCGCCTCGTCGTTGTCGCCGAGGATTTCGCCGGCCTTCTCGGCGTACCGCTTCAGGTGCAGGGCGGCGCCGGGATGCGCCGCCGCCGCGATCACCTCGGCCAGCCCGTCCCGTCGGCGGGCCCGATGCCGGGCCGCCGCGTCGAAGAAGGTCTGCTCGCTGGCGATCTCCGGCGAATTGCTGCCCACGTATGCTCCTGACTCCGGCGGAACCGCCACACCCTAACCGGACCGGCAGCTTGACGAACGTGGCGATCGCCACGACAGCCACGACTGGTCGGTGAGTGAGCAACCTGTGCGGCGGCGGTGAAGGCGGACCATGCCCGCGGTGCGAAGGTCAGCGCCGGGTCGTCCGGGTCCTTGGAGTCGGGTACGGCGACGATGAGGGGAAGGTTCGCAGACGACTCTGCTCGTCGTAGCAAGATGCCGCCGCAAGCTGCGACTGCGTCGGAGCCGACACCGGCCCCTGCGGCGCCGACGCCAGCGGCCTCAGATGGATCCCGTTGCTACGGCCGATGGAGGTGTCTTCATGCCCAGGACGAAGGTCATCTGGGCGGCGATGCCTCGGGTGCGTCCCGCGTGCGGATAATGACGTGTTCCAGGTGGACATCAGCCAGTAGGGCAGATTGTCCTGAGTGAGGACAGCCGTGGGAACACGTGGACGATGGCGCCGACCGCTCCAGCAGCCAGGCATTCCTCAAGAGCTGCTTGAGCTCACGCACGTCGTACCGTTCCAACGGTCATCCCTGCTTCGGCGGGAACGAGATCGTGAACATGAGCGGCACGGACGCGTCGTCCTTGAGCAACCAGCCGGATCTTCTGCGACCGGCTGATGCCCGGCGGAGACCACCGTCTCCGCCGAAGACGACCAGAACGTACGCCATCGGGTCTCGACCCGCTGATGCCCGGCGGCCGGCGCTGCCTGCTCCGCGTTGCAGTTGACGATTCGCCCGATCGGGATGAGGCAGGGTCACCCCCCGTCCCGGAAGGCTGTCGAGGTACCACTTCGCTGCGCGACAACCAGGCGAGGATGACGAACCGAACTGCAGCGCATTGGGGTCAGAGGCTCGTAACTGGCGGTTCGACGGCGATCAGGCCGGAGAGGGGAATCAGGTGGAATACGAGGACTTCATCAACGCGGTGGCCACGCGGGCTAAGGTGTCGACCGATCAGGCGGCGACACTCACCCGCGCGACGTTGGAGACATTGGGAGACCGGATCAGCGCCGGCAAGGCTGACGACCTCGCCTATCAGCTTCCCGAGGGGCTTGACGACCTCCTGCGCAAACCGCCACCGCTTCAGGGCAGAACCGAACACGCGAAGTCGTTCGGGTTCGAGGAGTTCGTGCGGCGGGTGGCGGACCGCCACACCGTCGACCGTTCCCTCGCCGGTGTCGGGGTCGGCGCGGTGCTCACCACGCTACGTGAGGCCGTCTCCCGTGACGACTTCGAGAACGCGATGGCCCAGCTTCCGAAGGAGTTTCGCCAGCTGGTCGAACCGGTGGGTGCCGCTGGCGGGCGGCGCCCCGGCTCGTAGCGCGCACAGCTGAGGCAGAAGCCGCGGGCACGACGCTGCCGACTGAACTGGGACGCGACGCACGGCCCGGAAGGAGAACGCGTGAACCACGCCGAGTTTCTGGAAGCGGTGGGCAAGCGGGCGGGAATCCCGGCGGCGGAGGCGGCGAACGCCATCCGAGCCACGCTCACCACACTGGGGGAAGGAATCAGTGGCGGCGAGGCCCGCCACCTGGCCACCCAGCTCCCTGAGGAGTTTCGGGGCTACCTGTACAAGGAGGTGGACTTCGCCGAGCAGCTCGATCTCGTGGAGTTCCTCAACGAGGTACAGGCGCGCGCGGGAGTGGATGACCAGCGGGCCGCCGAGAGCGCCCGCGCGGTAATGACGACCCTGCGCGAGGCGGTGACCGCCGAAGAACTTCAGACCCTGGAAGCCGAGCTGTCGAAGGACATCCGGCGGCTGCTTCATCCGGTGGGTCGCGGAGTCGGCGCCTGACCCGGGACGTTCGCACTCGGCAGCCGGCATCACGGAAGGGTCGTCGGCCTCGACTTCGATCCGGAGATCGGCTCACCCCGCGCCGACGCGCAGGCGTCGCTGCGCCGGGCTGACGAGGTGCTCGACGCCCTCGCTCCGGCCCGCTGACACCTCCGGTCGGCGCTCACCCGGCCGGGTCGGCTGCCGCGTCCGCCGCGGACCACGCCGACCAGGCGGTCACCGTCACCGCGATCACCGGCCCGGCCGGTGGTCGCTGGACGTACTGCGGGTACTTGTCGGCCAGCGCCGCGCGGGCCGCGGTCTCCTCCGCGCGGTCCTCCACCAGCCGGCCGTGCCCGTCCAGGCGGACCCACCACAGCCGCGACCAGTCCTCGTCGTACTCGTCGACGAGCAGGCAGGCATGCCCCGTCGCCCGGATGTTCTCCAGCCGGCGTAGCCGCCGGTGGCGCTTGGGCTTCTCGTCCACCGCGTGGTAGACGACGTCGTCGAGCAGGACGAAGCACACCGGCACCAGGTGGGGACGCCCATCCGCTCCGACGGTGGTCAGCCGGGCCACCCGGGCCGACCGGACCCGATGCCGGATTTCGTCGGCGGGCACAAATCCGACCGTAACAGTGGGCTGTCGCCGTCGTCAGCGCGGCGGGACGGTGAGGCTGGCCCGCCTCGTCCGCGACCAGCAGCTTGCGCTGCCCGGACGGCTGCCCGTTTTGCTGCTCTTCGGGGCCGTCCGCCACGGAAACGTGCGCCTCGGCGGGGCCGGATCGCAGCCCGCACCGGCGCACGCCATCGGCCTTTCCGGCAGTGGTTCATCCAATTATTGGTGGGGCCGCTCCCCGCGATTCAATCGAAATTGATCTGTCACCGACCTGATAGACCCGGCTGCGGATCTGCGTAAGCTGTAGATCGCTGAATCGGCCGATTCACTTTCCTGATCCCAGGCTTTCACCTCACACGTTCTCAACTTCGATGGACAGGACAAGGAGGTGGTGCTGTTGTGATTACCCAGGCGATGTGGACTCACGGACACACCATGCGGGTCGAAAATCCGGCAGCGTTGGCCAGCACGTGGCGCGCTGGATTCTTCGTCCGGGCGGTAGGAAAGCCCAATACGACCAACTGGTTCCATTTCGCGATACCGACGCCGGTCATCGTGAAGGACAAGCGACAGATGACGGATTCGGTCATGCTGCGCTTTCGCGCCGGCTCCACCGCCGCGGTGGTGACGAACGTGCACGTGTACGACGGTGAGCGCCGCATCGCCACGCACGACGGGCTCAACCTCTCACCCTCGGCGTTCGGCCTGAACAGGTTCGACGTGCCCGGAAAGCCCGATGTGCTGTGGGGAGTGGGGATCTCGGTCGGTGTCCGCTTCTCCGGCGGCAGCGACGCGCAGAACACCCTGGAGTTCACGGCCGCGGGCTGCGACTTCAAGCTGCTCGAGACAGTCCGGCTGCACGTCAAGGTCCTCACCGCGCCGACGGAGTTCACGATCGACCAGATGGTCGCCGGCATGCGGGAGTCGTACGAGCCGGCGGGTTTCCGGGTGGTTCGCGCGAGCGACGAGAACCTCAACCTACCGGCGCTCAACGTCGTCGACGTCGGCGAATGCCGGCGGGGGGCGACGACGGAAGAGCAGCGCACGCTGTTCGGCAACCGCAACAACGTCGGTGCGAACGACGTCGTCGTGTACTTCGTGCAGGCGACGAACCCGCCGTTGAACGGCTGCGCGGCGCACCCCGACGGGCGCCCGGGCGCGGTGGTGGCCAGCGGCGCGAGCCGGTGGACGCTCGGGCACGAGGTCGGGCACGTCCTGGGCCTCGGCCACGTCAACGACAACAACCGGCTCATGACGGGCAACGGCACGGACAACATCACCAACCCGCCCCCTGACCTCGCCAGCTCGGAGGTCACCACCATGCGCGGCAGCGCACTGACGATCAACCCGTGAGGCGGGAGAAGACATGGCGATTTCCCTTGACGAACTGCGCCGTCGGCTGGGCGCGGACGAGCCGGACTACCCGGCCATCGCCTCCGCCGCCGGTCCGGAGGCGGCCGAGCACCTGCGGGCCCTGGCCCGGGACGAGAACGTGATGCTGGCCAGCAAGGCCGTCTACGCCGCCAGCCTCCTCGACGACGCCGCCGCGCAGGAGGTGGTCGACGAGGCGGCCGCGAGCGACAAGCCACTTCTGCGGATCGCGTCCGCGTCCGCTCTGGTGAACCTGCCGGAGGACGCCCGCAACCGGGTGGCGGAGCGGCTCATCGACGCCGGCGACGTCGGTGTCGAGAAGCTGGTCATCCGCTCGCTCGGCCCGTCGCTCACGCCGACGCTCGAGCGATCCCTGGAGCGGCTGGCCGACACCAGTGACTCGGAAACCATCCGCGATCTGTCTCGCGGCAAGCTGAGCGACCGCTGAGCGACGACCAGGAACGCGACGAGAGGGACGGCAATGGCTTTGGAAAAGGCGATGTGGGCCCACGGTCACAGTCTGGCCGTCGAATTCCCCGACCGCATCAAGAGCGAATGGCGGGCCGGTTTCTTCGTACGGCTGATCGGCAAGCCCGGGACGACGAACTGGCTGCATTTCGGCATCCCGACCCCCGTGATCGTCAACGGCAACCGGCTCACGTTCGATTCGGTGCTCGTGCGGCTGCGATGCGAGTCGAACCAGGCCGCGGTGACCAACGTCCACGTATTCGACGGCGAGAGGAGAATCGCCGCCCACGACGGGTTGTCGCTCGCGCCGTCGGGCTGGGGAATGCATCGGTTCGGTGTCCCGAATCGGCCCGAGGTCTTCTGGGGTGCCGGGGTGACGCTCGGGGTTAGGTTCAGTGGTTCGACCGACCAGCAGAACACCATGGAGATCAGCGCTGCCGGCGTGGACTTCCTGCCCTAGCCGGCTGATCCTCGCCCGTCGGCGTAGCCGGCTCTGATACCTCCATACGCGACGGCCACCACCTGACGCGCCTTCGGCGAACGTGAAGGACCGGGCGGTGGCCGCCGCCGCGCGTGGCGCGGGGTCTGATGCGGGGAACCCAGCCCGGGGTAGCCACGTCGTAGGGGGCATGACGGGTAGCAGCGCCCACGTACTCCCTCCACCGGCCGCCACCGGCGTCCCCCGAGTCATGACTCCAGCTCGCGTCGTGGGACTGGCCCTGGTCGCCAGCCTGGCGCTGGTCACCGGCTGTACGGCGGAGCCGGTCCCCGCGCCGCCCCGTGACCGGGGAGTGCCGGCCGGCGGGTTCCGGCTCGTCGCGTTCGACTCCTGCCCGGAGGCGCTACGGCAGCTGAAGACGGCTGCCAAGGCCTACGTCGGGCCCTGGGGGTTCGGGTCGAACGGGGACCTCCGTACCTTCGGCCGCGCCGAAGCGGCTGCCGCGCCCGCCGCGGCGGGCGCGGCGGGGCGGGCGGACGCGGCGGCCAAGGGTTACTCGGGCACCAACACGCACGAGGCCGGGGTCGATGAACCGGACCTGGTCAAGACCGACGGCAGGCGGATCGTCTCCGTGAGCCACGGCAAGCTGTACGTGGTCGACCCGGCCACTCGCCGGCTGACCGGAGAGCTGGAACTGGCGCCGGGTGCCGATGAATCTGGCGGGGCCGAGGACGGCCTGCTGCTGCGCGGTGACCGGGCGCTGGTGCTGCGCCGCGACGGGTGGGCCGGGATGGGGAAACCGGCCGTCCGCGAGGGCGGCCCGCGCGACGCCCCGTTGCCGGACGGCATCGTCGGTCCCCGGCTGATCATGGTCGACCTGTCCCGCGAGCCGAAGATCATTGGCGAGTACCGGATCGACGGCGATCTGGTGGACGCCCGCCAGGTGGGCACGACTGTCCGGGTCGTGGTCCGCTCCGCGCCCCGGCTGAACTTCCCGTATCGGGAACGGGCCACCGATGCGCAGCGCACCGCGGCAAACCGCGAGATCATCGACAACGCCACCGCCGACGACTGGCTGCCCCGGTACGAGGTCACCTCCGGCGGGCGAACCAGCGCGGGACGGGTCGGCTGCGAACGGGTGAGCCGGCCGGCCGCCTACTCCGGCACGTCGCTGGTGACCGTACTCAGCTTCGACCTCGGCGCGGCCACGCTCGGCGCCGGCGACCCGGTCACCGTGATCGCCGACGGCGACACCGTCTACAGCAACGGACCCCGGCTGTACGTCGCCAACGACCAGCGCTGGCGGGTACTGCCGATGCTGACCGCGCGGAACGTCGCACCCGATCCCAGGGACGAGAGCACCGAGATCTATCAGTTCGACATCTCGGGCGCGGGTGCCCCGCGGTACGTCGCCGCCGCGTCCGTACCGGGCTGGCTCGTCAACCAGTACGCCATGTCGGAGTGGGACGGGCACTTGAGGGTGGCCACCACCAGGGGCCGTACCTGGGGCGACAAGCCGAACTCGACGTCGAGCGTCTACGTCCTGCGCGCCGACGGCACGGCGTTGACGCAGGTCGGCAAGGTCACCGGACTGGGCAAGGGGGAACGGATCTACGCGGTGCGGTTCGTCGGCGGCACCGGGTACGTCGTCACCTTCCGGCAGACCGACCCGCTCTACACCGTCGATCTGCGTGATCCGGGGGCGCCGACGGTGAGCGGCGAACTGAAGATCAACGGGTACTCGGCGTACCTGCACCCGGCCGGCGAAGGACGGCTGCTCGGTGTCGGGCAGGAGGCCTCCGACCAGGGCCGTGTCCAGGGCACCCAGCTCTCGCTCTTCGACGTCTCCGAGCCGGCCGAGCCGACCCGGATCGCCCAGCATCACGTCGAGCAGGGGCACTCCGAGGCGGAGTTCGACCCGCACGCGTTCCTATACTGGCCGCCCGAACGACTGGTCGTGGTCCCACTGACCGTCCATGACGCGGGCGCCGTGGGCGAGCCTGGTGCGGTGAACGACCAGCGGGTGGCGGGCAGCCCGGGCCTGCCGAGCAACGTGGCGCTGGCGCTGCGAGTCGGCGACGGCGGGTTCACCGAGGTCGGCACGGTCGACCACACGCTGGGCTCGGGGCGTCCCGAGGCTCTGACGCCGATCCGCCGGTCACTGGTGGTCGACGGCGTCCTCTGGACCGTTTCCGACGCCGGCCTCAAGGCGACCAGCCTCTCCACCATGAAGACCCTCGGCTGGCTGCGTACGGCGTGACCGGCAGGGTGGTGTCCGGGTCGGGCGGGACCGCGAGCGCGCGGGTGAGCGCGAGGAGGTCGCCCGGCACGGCTGGCACGGCGCGCCAGGTTTGTTCGTCACGATTCGGGTCATTCGTGAGCCCGGGCAACATCAGGTCGGGGAGACGGTGAGGTGACTGGTTGTGAGCCTCGAGCTGATCGCGTGGATCATCGGCTGGGACCTCATCCTGGAGTTCGTCCTCGCCGCCGCGGTGGTGGCCGTGGGCTGGTCGCTTCCCGATGAAGGACCAGTGCGTCGCAGGCAGGGCCAGGCACCGAGAGGCGGCTGCCGCCGGGGCGCCCTCCGCGGCCTGAGCGTGACCACAGCCATACGCCGTACGGTGGCGCGGCTGGGCCGACCGGGGGACCAGGGCACAACGGCGTTCAGCCGAGATCCAGGCCAGGCTCACGGCCCTCCCTCGGCGACCCGAGGCGCGACCTCGGGCACCATCGCCGGCATGCAGCGGCATCAGCGGGCGCTTCGGCGGCGAGCCGGCGTACCGCAGACACGACCAGGGCGCCTCGGCCCGGCGGCCCCGCTTCTGCGGAAGCCACAAGCTTGACAGAGTTTCAGACGCAGTGATGGAGGTGGCAGTGACGAACGAGGCACCCCGCACCTACGACGTGGTCGTCATCGGCGCTGGCCCGGTCGGCGAGAACGTCGCCGACCGGGCCAGCGCCGCCGGGCTCAGCACCGTGATCGTGGAGCGCGAACTGCTCGGCGGCGAGTGCTCGTACTGGGCCTGCGAGCCCAGCAAGGCGCTGCTGCGGCCGGTGCTGGCACGCGCCGACGCCCGCCGCGTCCCCGGGCTGCGCCAGGCGGTGGCCGGGCCGCTGGACGTCGAGGCGGTCCTCGCGCACCGTGACAAGATGTCCGCGTACTGGAACGACGAGAACCAGGTCGAGTGGCTGGATGCGGTTTCCGTCGACCTGATTCGCGGCCACGGCCGGCTCGACGGTCCCCGCCAGGTGGCGGTGCAGACCCCTGACGGCGACACCGTCCGGCTGAACGCACGGCACGCCGTCGCCATCTGCACCGGCACCAGCGCGGCCCTGCCCGACACACCCGGACTCGACACCGTACGTCCCTGGACCAGCCGTGAGGCCACCAGCGCCGACCACGTACCAGGCCGTCTCGCGATCGTCGGCGGCGGCGTCGTGGCCGTCGAGATGGCAACCGCCTGGCAGGCGCTCGGCGCCCAGGTGACCATGCTGGTCCGCGGCGACGCCGGGCTGCTGCCGAGGATGGAGCCGTTCGCCGGCGAGCTGGTCGCGGACGGGCTTCGGGAGGCCGGCGTTGACGTCCGGTTCGGGGCCTCGTTGACAGCCGTGGCGCGCGAGGACGGCGAGGTGCGGATGACGCTGGCCGACGGCGCAGAACTGGTCGCCGACGAGATCCTGTTCGCCACGGGCCGAGCCCCGCGGACGGCGGACCTCGGCCTGGAGACCGTCGGTCTCACCGCGGGCGACTGGCTGACCGTGGACGACACCGGCCGGGTGACCGCCGTCGCCGACGGCTGGCTCTACGCCGCCGGCGATGTCAACCACCGGGCACTGCTGACCCATCAGGGCAAGTACCAGGCGCGGATCGTCGGCGCAGCCATCGGCGCCCGCGCCAAGGGAGAGCCGGTCGACGACGCCAGGTGGGGCGCGCACGCCACGACCGCCGACGGCGCGGCCGTGCCGCAGGTCGTCTTCACCGATCCGGAGGTCGCGTCCGTCGGCCTGACCACGCGCGAGGCGGATCGGGCCGGACGCCGGGTCGATGTGGTCGACTACGACATCGCACGCGTCGCGGGCGCGCACCAGTATGGCGAGGGCTATCGCGGCCAGGCCCGCATGCTGGTGGATGTGGACCGTGGCACGGTGGCGGGAGTCACCTTCGTCGGGCCCGGCGTCGGGGAACTGCTGCACTCGGCCACCGTCACGGTCGCAGGCGAAGTGCCGGTGGAACGGCTCTGGCATGCCGTGCCCGCGTTCCCGACGATCAGTGAGGTCTGGCTGAGGCTGCTGGAGACCTACCGGGGTCGGCAGCAGGATCAGATGCTGCCCCCGGAAGCCTGAGTTGTTGCCGGCTCTGTTCGACCGCGAGCATGTGTTGGATGTCGACTTGGTGCGCCACTGTGACCAGCGCAGACGGTGAGCGAGGTCGCGGATCGGCTGGATGATGAAGGTGTTGATCAGACGGCGGACTTCGTTGACGGTCAGCTTGATCAATGTGCTGTCGGTGGGATCGTCGGCTCCGTCGGTGGCGGCGCAGACCGCCAGGACGGCGAGGGCGGCCAGGGCGAGGGTGGCGTGGCGGTGCCAGGAGTCCCAGCGGCGGACCTGGGATGTTCGAATCACCCGCCTGCCGCTGGCCGGCCGATCAGCCGCCCCACGATGTCCCGCAGTGCCCGGCGGTGACTGCCGTCGCGTCATCACCCGGCGCCAACCGGACAGCCTCCAAACGGCGCGGCCCACGAACCAGGGCCTCACTCCAACGCCACGACCATCGACCACGGCCAGCCAGGGACCATGACGGTCTGGTCCGTGCCGCTGACACGTGCGGCGGCACGGCCGGCGCGTCAGACCTGCGTGATCACGTTCTTGCCGTACGAGGTGAGGGTCCTCTCCTTGTCGTCGTGCATGAGGTAGAGGGCGAAGTTGTGCACGCCGAGCTCCTTGAGCTCCTGGAGCCGGTCGACGTGAGCCGATTCGGGGCCGACGAGGCAGAACCGGTCGACGATCTCGTCGGGCACGAAGTCGGTGGACGGATTGCCGGCGCGGCCGTGGTGTGCGTAGTCGTAGCCCTCGCGGCCCCTGATGTAGTCGGTGAGCGCCTTCGGCACGACCCCGGAGTCGCCGTAGCGGGCGACCAGGTCGGCCACGTGGTTGCCGACCATGCCGCCGAACCAGCGCAGCTGATCCCGTTGGTGCGCGAGGTCCGTGCCCACGTAGGCCGGCGCGGCCACGCACATGGTGATCGAGTCGGGATCCCGAGCCGCTGCGCTGGCCGCGTCGCGCACCGCGCCGATCGTCCAGCGGGCGATGTCGGGATCGGCCGTCTGCAGAATGAAACCGTCGGCCTGCTCGCCGACCAGCCGCAGCGCTCTCGGCCCGTAGGCGGCCATCCAGATCTCCAGCCGGCCGTTCCGCACCCACGGGATGCGCACCGGCGTGCCGTGGTGTGCGACCTCGTTGCCCTCGGCCAGCTCTTTGATCACGTGCATCGCTTCTTTCAGCGTGGCCAGGCTCGCCGGCGGCTGGCCGATGACCCGCCGGGCCGAGTCGCCGCGGCCGATACCGCACACCGTGCGGTTGCCGAACATGTCGTTGAGCGTGGCGAAGAGCGACGCGGTGACCGACCAGTCGCGGGTGCTCGGGTTGGTCACCATCGGCCCGACGACCAGGTGCTTGGTCGCGGCGAGGACCTGCGAGTAGATGACGAACGGCTCCTGCCACAGCACGCAGGAGTCGAACGTCCACCCGTAGCGGAACCCGTTGTCCTCGGCGGCGGTGAGGCCGGCGACGACGTCGCGAGCCGGCGGGTCGGTCTGCAGTACGACACCGAAGTCCACCGCTCCTCCTTCTCAAACCAGGTACTGACTGAGATCGCGCTTCAGGAACCTGCCGTGTCCGGCGGCGCCGTGGAAGGCGTTGTCGTCGACCACGACCCGACCTCGGGACAGCACGGTGGAGACCTTCCCGGTCAGCTCCATGCCCTCGTACGCGGAATAGTCCACGTTCATGTGGTGCGTGCTGGCCGATATGGTCTGCTGGGCCGTGGGGTCGTACACCGTGATGTCCGCGTCGGCGCCCGGCGCGATGACGCCCTTGCGCGGGTAGAGGCCGAACATCCGGGCGGGCGTGGTGGAGCTGATCTCCACCCAGCGCGGCAGGGTGATCTCGCCCTTCACGACGCCCTGATAGAGCAGGTCCATCCGGTGCTCGACGCCGGGCATCCCGTTAGGGATCTTGGAGAAGTCTCCCCGGCCCAGCTCCTTCTGGTCCTTGAAGCAGAAGGGGCAGTGGTCGGTGGAGACCAGCGACAGGTCGTTGGTGCGCAGGCCCCGCCACAACTCCGCCTGGTGCTCCCGGGGGCGCAGCGGGGGAGAGGCGACGTACTTCGCGCCCTCGAAGCCGGGCCTGGCCAGATCCTCGAGTGAGAGGAACAGGTACTGCGGGCAGGTCTCGGCGAACACGTTCTGCCCGGTGTCGCGGGCCTGGGTGACGGCGTCCAGGGCGTGCGCGGCGGACAGGTGCACGATGTACAGCGGCGCGCCGGTGACCTTGGCCAGCGCGATCGCCCGCGAGGTGGCCTCGCCCTCCAGCTCGGGCGGCCGGGTCAGGCCGTGCTGCACCGGGTCGGTCTGGCCGTTGGCCAGCGCCTGCGCGACGAGCTGGTCGATGGCGATGCCGTTCTCCGCGTGCATCATGATCATCGACCCGGTGTCCCGGGCCTTCTGCATCGCCCGCAGGATCTCCCCGTCGGTGGCGTAGAAGACCCCCGGATAGGCCATGAACATCTTGAACGTGTTGACGCCCGCGTCGACGCAGGCCTCCATCTCCTTCAGCGACGTGTCGTTGACGTCCGACACGATCATGTGGAACGCGTAGTCGATCGCGCAGTTGCCGTCGGCCTTGCTGTGCCACTTGTCCAGCGCGGACAGCACGGACGTGCCCTTGCCCTGTACGGCGAAGTCGACGATGGTCGTCGTGCCGCCCCAGGCTGCGGCGATCGTCCCGGTCTCGAAATTGTCCGCCGAGAACGTGCCGCCGAACGGCATCTCCATGTGGGTGTGGCCGTCGATGCCGCCCGGCACCACGTACTTCCCGGCGGCGTCGATCACGCGCTCGGCACCAGCCGCCCACTGCTCGGCCAGACCCGAGTCGGGCGCGGCGAGCGCCGCTATCCGCTCGCCCTCGACCAGCACGTCCGCCGGGTACGCCCCGGTGGCGTTGACGATCGTTCCGTTGCGGATGACGATGCTCACGGCGTCACCAGCGATTCGTACGTGTCGGGACGGCGGTCGCGGTAGAAGGCCCACAGGTCGCGGACCTCGGCCAGCCTGTCCATGTCGAGGTCGCGGACGACGACCTCCTCCTCGGTGTCCGAGGCGGCGTCGCCGACCAACTGACCCCGCGGGTCGACGAAGTAGGACTGGCCGTAGAAGTCGTTGTCGCCCAGCGGCTCCACACCAACCCGGTTGATGGTGCCGACGTAGTACTCGTTCGCCACCGCCGCCGCCGGCTGCTCCAGCCGCCACAGGTACTCCGACAGGCCGCGGCTGGTCGCCGACGGGTTGAAAACGATCTTCGCACCGGCCAGGCCGAGCGCCCGCCAGCCCTCGGGGAAGTGCCGCTCGTAACAGATGTAGACGCCGATGCGCCCCACGGCGGTGTCGAACACCGGATAGCCGAGGTTTCCCGGCCGGAAGTAGAACTTCTCCCAGAACCCCTTCACCTGCGGAATGTGGTTCTTCCGGTGCTTGCCGAGGTAGGTGCCGTCGGCGTCGATCACCGCGGCGGTGTTGTAGTAGACCCCGGGCTGCTCCTGCTCGTACATCGGCACGATCAGCACCACGCCGTGCTGCTCGGCGACCTCGCGCATCAGCGCGGTCGTCGGCCCGTCCGGGATGGCCTCCGTGTACGAGTAGTAGTCCGCGTCCTGGATCTGGCAGAAGTACGGGCCGTAGAACAACTCCTGCAGGCAGACCACCTGTGCGCCCTGCGAGGCGGCGGTGCGGATGGCCTCGACCGCTCCTGCGATCATCGACTCCTTGTCGCCGGTCCACTTCTGCTGCACCAGCCCGGCTCGGATGATGTTGCTCATTTCTCCCCCTTCGCGTGCGCGGTGCGCGGCATCGACAGCGCCAGGTAGACGAGGAACCCGGCGATCAGGCCGACCACCCAGCTGTAGTCGTAGAGCGGCTTGAGAAACGGGATGAGCCCGTCGGACGGGAACGGCCCCTTACCGGGTGCGGAGTAGGCGCCACCCACCGCGAGGACCGCGCCGACGACGGTGGCGACGATGGCGGCCCGGTTCCACCCGCCGGAGAACCAGTACCTGCCCTCGGGGCGGTAGAGGGCCGGCAGGTGGAGGCTGGTGCGGTAGCGGATCCAGTACCCGGCGATGAGTACGCCGGCGACCGCGCCGAGCAGGCCGCCGTAGAACCCGAGCCAGACGAAGATGTAGATGTTGGGGTCCTGCACCAGGCGCCACGGCTGGATCAGGATGCCGAGCACGCCGGTGATCAGGCCCCCGGTCCGGAAGCTCACCAGTCGGGGCGCGGCGTTGGAGAAGTCGTACGCCGGGCTGACGGTGTTCGCCGCGACGTTCACCGACAGCGTGGCGACCACGACGGTGAACAGGCCGAGCGCCACGACCACCGGGTTCTCGAACTTGGCCGCGAGCTGGATGGGGTCCCAGATCGCCTCACCGTAGATGACGGCCGTGCCCGAGGTGATCATGATCGACAGGATGGCGAAGAACGACATCGTGGTCGGCAGGCCGAGGACCTGGCCGTACGCCTGCTGCCGCTGACTGCCGCCGAACCGGGTGAAGTCGGGGATGTTCAGCGACAACGTCGCCCAGAAGGCGATCATCCCCATCAGTGACGGCGCGAACAGCTTCCAGAAGTCGGCGCCCCACCCCAGCTTCGACGGCTCGGACAGGATCGGGCCGAGCCCGCCCGCCTCGACCAGCACCCAGATCAGCAGGGCGACGGCGACCACGATGACGAACGGGGCGGCCCAGTTCTCGAAGCGCCGCAGGGTGTCCATGCCCCGCCAGATGATCGCCATCTCGATCGCCCAGAACAGGAGGAACGAGGCCCACAGCGTCCACGGGTAGTCCATCACCGTCGCCGCGTCGACCCACCAGGAGCCCAGCAGCTTGCCGGCGATCGCGTAGATCGCCTCGCCGCCGATCCAGGTCTGGATGCCGAACCAGCCGCACGCGATGAAGGCGCGGAGCAGGGCCGGGACGTTCGCGCCGCGGACGCCGTAGAACGCGCGGGCGAAGACCGGGAAGGGGATCCCGTACTTCGTGCCCGCGTGGCTGTTCAACAGCATCGGGATCAGGACGAGCAGATTGCCCAGCGTGATCGTGAGGAACGCCTGCACCCAGTTCATGCCGAGCTGGATGAGCCCGGCGGCGAGCAGATAGGTGGGGATGTTGTGCGCCATGCCGATCCACAGCGCCGCGAAGTTGTACGTGTTCCAGGTGCGCTTCTCGATGGGAACCGGGGCGAGTTCCTCGTTGAAGTAGCGGCTGTCGGCGATCGTCGAGAAGTCACGCAACTCGACTCGGCCGTCCGGATGGGTGATCTGTGTGCCCGGCTCGGCCGCGGTGGTTTCGGCGGGGGGCAGGGGTTCAACGGCCATCGGTCACCTCCCTGTCACGCTGCCGCAACAGTGGCCGTCGAACCGGCGCGTGCTGCGGGTGGGGGCGGATCAGCACGATCTTTACCGGAATGGTGGGTGTCCCGGACCCGTCACGGGCAGCGGCAAAGTGTCCACGCTTGCCATGATCAGGGCACACTCTGTCCACGGGCACGTCCGCGCGGAGCTGTCAATCGCCGCGGTGGATGGATTCGGGCCTCCTGCCGGACCCTTGACCTGTCAGGCGTCGTCGAGTTCGTGCACCAGCAGCGCCACGTACAACGACAACATCGACTCCGGGTCCTCCAGCGACACCCCGAGCACCTGCGCGATCCGCGACAGCTGCTGGTAGTAGGCCGTACGCGACAGGTGCGCCACGGCGGCCGCCGCCGACTTGTTCCCGCCCTGCTCGCAGAAGCAGCGCAGCAGCTCCACCAGCCGGCTGCCCTGGCTGTCGTCGCGCGCCAACAGGGGTCCGAGCTCCCGGTGCGCGAAGGCCCGGACGCGCTCGTCCTCGCGCAGCAGGTGCAGCAGGCCACGCAGTCGCACGTCATCCAAACGGTGGTAGAGCTGGGTGCCGGGGGAGCGCAGCGCGGCACCGGCGACGTGCGCGGCCTCTCCCAGACTGCGCCGCACGTCCGACACCTGCGACACCGTCGTCCCTACGGCCACCACCACGGCACTGGCCGCCGAGCGGTGCACCTCTCTGGCCAGGCGCCGCAGGACCGCGTCGACCGCCGCCTGCGCGGGCAACGACAACAATGCGCGCACGCTGGTGTCGTCCACGACGCCCACCAACGCCGGCACACTCACCCGCCGCGCGGCCAACGCGGTGGCCTCCGCGAGGTCCCGCAACACCTCCTGCGTGGCCAGTGCGGGGGCGCGCGGCGTGATGCTCCCCGGCCGGATCGCCACCCCGACCAGTTTCCGCCGCTCCAGCGCGACGCCCAACGCGGCGGCGCGGGTGGTCAGATCAGGAGGAGGCAGGGCCTGGCCGAGCAGTTGCGCGAGCAACATCCGGTGCGTCTGCCGCTCCAGGCTCTCCCGATCCCGTGCCACGAGCCGGTGCACCGCCAGTGCCGACGCGGCCCGCTCCGCGACCACCACGTGACGGTGCGGGGGAGGGGCGGGCGAGAGCAGCACCAGCCGTCCCCAGTCGGCGCCCTGCGCGCCGACCGCGGTGATCAGCCAGCCGGCTTCCTCGTCGTAGGCGGTCCGTTGGGACACCGCCACGGACCGGGATCGCCGCCCCCAGTCGGTCAGCAGCTCGATCGGGTCCTGCCCGGCCGCGTCGTACGCGAGCACGTCGTGCCCGAGCGTCTCCAGGACGACCGGCAGCCCGGAGATTCTCGCGACCTCGCGCAACACCTCGGCCGGCTCCGCCCCGGCGACCGTGAGCGCGGTGAACGTCTCGTGCACCTGCTCAGCCGCCCGCAGCTCGGCGAGCTGCGCGTCCACGATCAACGCCACGACCGCCTCCGTGACGGAGACGAACTGGGTCTCCCGCGCCAGGGTGATCAGCGGAAGCCCGTGTCGTTCCGCGGCCGCCACCAGCGCGTCCGGCACGTGGTCGCTCCAGCGCCGGACCAACTCCACCACGAGCCCCGCCGCGCCGACCGCGGCCAGGTCGTCCACGTACGCCGTCAGGGCCGTTTCCTCGTCCGGCAGCGCGATGCCGGTGGTCAGCACGAGCTCGCCGCCGCGCAGCAGATGAGCGATGTCGGCGACCTCCGCCGCGTGGACCCAGCGGACGGGTCGCTGCATGCCGGCGGACCCCGCGACGACGCGGGGCCGACCGCGCCGGATCACGGGCAGCGCCACCGCTTCTGCGACCGTGGGGTACATGCCGCCTCCCCTGCGACGGTTGCACACAACGTAGCGCCATCGATACCGACCCGTACAGGTTGTCGGTGGCGGCGGACACCGAAGTCTCGGGACACTCGGCTGAGGTACGAGATACGGAGGACGCGATGGCGCATCGGGAGCTGCTGCATCGACACCGGTCCGTGCTGCCGAAGTGGCTGGCCCTCTACTACGAGGAGCCGATCGAGATCGCCAGCGCGCGCGGTCGCCGGGTGACCGATCGCGAGGGCCGCACCTACCTCGACTTCTTCGGCGGCATTCTCACCAACTCGGTCGGCTACGACGTGGCCGAGATCAGCGACGCGGTCCGCGCGCAGATCGACACCGGCGTGCTGCACTCCTCGACGCTGTACCTGATCGAGTCGCAGGTCGCGCTCGCCGAGAGGATCGCGCAGCTGTCCGGGATCCCGGACGCGAAGGTGTTCTTCACGAACTCGGGCACCGAGGCCAACGAGACCGCGTTGATGCTCGCCACGCAGTACCGGCGCAGCGGGCAGGTGCTCGCGCTGCGCAACTCGTACCACGGGCGCGCGTTCGCCACCGTCGCGATCACCGGCATCCGCGGCTGGTCGGCCAGTGAGCTCAGCCCGGTCAGGGTGAGCTGGGTGCACGGTGGCTACCGGTACCGCAGCCCCTTCAAGGACCTGTCGGACGCTGATTACGTCAAGGCGTGCGTCGCCGACCTGCGCGAGGTGATCGAGACCGCGACCGCCGGCGACGTGGCGTGCATGATCGTCGAGCCGATCCAGGGCGTGGGCGGCTTCGCCTCCCCGCCCGACGGCCTGTTCCGCGAGTTCAAGAAGGTGCTCGACGAGTACGGCATCCTGCTCGTCTCCGACGAGGTCCAGACCGGTTGGGGCCGCACCGGCGAGCACTTCTGGGGCATCCAGGCGCACGACGTCGTGCCGGACGCGATGACCTTCGCCAAAGGACTCGGCAACGGCCTGGCGATCGGCGGTGTCGTCGCGCGCGCGGAACTCATGGACTGCCTGCAGGCCAACTCGATCTCCACCTTCGGTGGCAACCCGATCTCCACCGCGGGGGCCCTCGCCACCCTCGACTACCTCCTCGACCACGACCTGCAGGCGAACGCCGCGAAGCTGGGAAACCGCCTGATCCACGGCCTTCGCTCGGTCGCCGCGACGCATCCGGTGGTCGGCGACGTACGCGGCAAGGGCCTGATGCTCGCCCTCGAACTCGTCGGCCCGGCCGGCGAACCCCACCCCGCGGCCGCGACCGCCCTGTTGGAGGAGACGCGCAGTCGCGGACTGCTGGTCGGCAAGGGCGGCCTGCACGGCAACGTGATCCGGCTGGCGCCGCCGATGACGCTCACCGAGGACGAGGCCGACGAGGCGCTGGGCATCCTCGCCGAGGCGGTCGAGACGGTGTCGACATGAGGATCACGCACCGGATCGGCGGCAAGGCATGGACCGGCACCGCCCAGCGCACGGGCGACGTGTACGACCCCGCGACGGGTCAGGTCGGCGGGCAGGTCGACTTCGCCAGCGCCTCGGACGTCGACGAGGCGGTCCGCGCCGCCGGCGAAGCCTTCTCCCGGTGGCGCAACGCCTCCCTCGCCCAACGGGCGAACGTGATGTTCTCGTTCCGCGAACTGCTCAACGCCCGGAAGTCCGACCTCGCCGAGATCATCACCGCCGAGCACGGCAAGGTGCTCTCCGACGCGGCGGGGGAAATACAGCGTGCGCTGGAGGCGGTGGAGTTCGCCTGCGGCATCCCGCAGTTGCTCAAGGGCGGGTTCAGCGAGAACGCCTCGACCCAGGTGGACGTGTACTCGATCCAGCAGCCGCTCGGCGTGGTCGGGGTGATCTCCCCGTTCAACTTCCCGGCGATGGTGCCGCTGTGGTTCGTGCCCAACGCCATCGCCTGCGGCAACACCGTGGTGCTGAAGCCGAGCGAGAAGGACCCCTCCGCAGCGAATTTCCTGGCGGAGCTCTTCGCCGAGGCCGGGCTGCCGGACGGCGTGTTCAACGTCGTGCACGGCGACAAGGAGGCGGTCGACCGGATCCTCGAGCATCCGGAGATCAAGGCGGTCTCGTTCGTCGGGTCGACGCCGATCGCCCGGTACGTCTACGAGACCGGAACGCGTAACGGCAAGCGGGTGCAGGCGCTCGGCGGCGCGAAGAACCACATGGTCGTGCTGCCCGACGCCGACCTCGACCTCGCCGCGGACGCCGCCGTCTCGGCCGGTTTCGGCTCGGCCGGTGAGCGCTGCATGGCGATCTCCGTCGTCGTGGCGGTGGATCCGGTCGGCGATGAGCTGGTCGGCAAGATCAGCGAGCGGATCGCCGGGGTGCGTGTCGGCGACGGTCGCCGCCCGGGCTGCGAGATGGGACCGTTGGTCACCGGGGCGCACCGTGACCGGGTGCGGTCATATCTGGACGCCGGCCGGTCCGCGGGCGCGAAGCTGGTGGTCGACGGACGGGGTCATCCGATCGACGGTGACGACGCCGGCTTCTGGCTGGGGCCGACCCTCTTCGACCACGTCGACGTGGACATGTCCATCTACACCGACGAGATCTTCGGTCCGGTGCTCTCGGTGGTACGGGTCCCCAGCTACGACGCGGCGGTCGAGGTGGTGAACGCCAACCCGTACGGCAACGGCACCGCCATCTTCACCAACGACGGCGGCGCCGCGCGGCGGTACCAGAACGAGATCGAGGTCGGCATGGTCGGCGTCAACGTGGCGATCCCGGTTCCGGTCTCGTACTACTCGTTCGGGGGTTGGAAGGACTCCCTGTTCGGTGACTCGCACGCGTACGGGCCGCACGGCGTGCACTTCTTCACCAGGGCCAAGGTGGTCACCAGCCGGTGGCTCGATCCGTCCCACGGCGGCGTGAACCTCGGCTTCCCACAGAACAGCTGAGCGGGCTCGTCGGCGGACCGGGGCCGCTGGGCCGATCCACGCCCGGGCAGCCTGCCGGTGGGCCAGACTGCACGGGTGAGAGTCACCGCGCTCACCACCAGGTGGACGCCGTGGCGGTTCGTGACCGCCTTCGGTGTCGTCAGCCTGCTGTCGGACGTGGTGTACGAGGGCGCCCGGTCGGTCATCGGCCCGTATCTGGCCACCTTCGGCGCGTCCGCGACGGTCGTCGGGCTGGTCACCGGCGCCGGCGAGGCGACCGCCCTGGCCGGGCGGCTGGCCACCGGACCCCTCGCGGACCGGACCCGCGCCTACTGGCCGCTCGTCCTGGTCGGCTATGCCGTGACCATGGTCGCCGTGCCCGCCCTCGGGCTGGCCACCGCGTTGTGGCTGGCCGCGGCGCTGTTCATCGCCGAGCGTGCCGGCAAGGCGATCCGTGGTCCGGCGCGGGATGTCATGCTCTCGAACGCCGCTGCGGCAGTGGGCCGTGGCAAGGGCTTCGCCGTCCACGAGGCCCTCGACCAGGCCGGCGCCGTTGTCGGGCCGCTACTGGTGGCCGCCGTACTGGCCGCCACCGCTCAGAACTACCGACCCGCGTTCCTCACCCTGGCCGTACCCGGCGTGGCGGGAGTGCTCCTGCTGCTGTGGCTACGCGCCGGCGTGCCCGACCCGCGTCGCTTCGAGCCGGGCCCGCGACCCGGCGCAGCGCCGGCCCCGCCGTCCGCCCGGCTGCCCCGCGTGTTCTGGACCTACCTGGCGTTCACGGTGCTGACCACGGCCGGCTTCGCCACCTTCGGCGTGCTCAGCTTCCACCTCGCCACCCGACACGTCGTACCGGTGGCGGCGGTGCCGGTCGTGTACGCCGCCGCGATGGGCATCGACGCGATCGCCGCGCTGGCCTCCGGGTGGCTGTACGACCGGGCCGGTTTCCGGGTACTGGCCGCCGTACCCGTCCTGACCGCCCTGATCCCGCTGGCGGCGTTCACCACCACCACGGCGACCGCGGTCGTCGGGGTCCTGGCCTGGGGCGCCGTGCTCGGCATCCAGGAATCGACCATGCGTGCGGCCATCGCCGACATCGTCCCCGCCGCTCGACGGGGCACCGCGTACGGCGTCTTCGCCGCCGGGTTGGGCGGGGCGACCCTGGTCGGTGGGCTGCTCACCGGCGCCCTCTACGACTACTCGATCACCGCCGTGATCGTCACCGTCGCCGCCATCCAGGTCGTCGCCCTGGCCATGTTCCTCGTCGTTGTTCGACCGGGCGCGCAGGCCCGAGTTGTTCGCCGGTGATGCCAGTGGTCGGCGCTGCCTGCTCCGCGCCGACCACGACGGCCTTCGCACCCGCGGCCAGGGCCGCTGACCAAACCCGCCGGCGTCGCGTCGGGATGCCCGCCTCCACCACGGCCTCAACAGTCGTAGCGGTGTTCCCGCAGCAGTCGCCGTACCGTCTCCGGGCCGGGACTCTCCCCGCCCCAGCCCTCGACGTCCTCGTCGTTGACCTCCTCGATGTTCCAGTGGTCCCCCCGCAGGCTGCCGGACGAGTAGGCGGGATGCCGGAGGGTGACCTCGCAGGTGGCCGGGTCGGCGTCGGTGTTCGCGGTCCAGGTGAAGTTGTAGGCGATGGTCTTCGTGCGCTTCCGGTTCTTGCGCATCGACGTCTTCGTCTCGGGGGACACCTTCACCGAGTCGAACCCGGCCTTGGTCAGCTTTTTGACGTACTCCTTCTCCGCGTCGCCGTCGCTGCCGCATCCCGTGAGGGCCACGAGGGCGATGGCTGTCGCCACGGAACTGAACTTCCTGCTTCTCACCGGGGGCTCCTGATACGTCCATCTCGGGGTGGGCCTGCCGTCCGAGATCGACCACCCGGGACGGCAGCGCCATCACGGTAGGAGGTGCCAGCAAGCGTCCCCGCTGACCGGAGACTCGGGATCCTGGCGCATGTTGACGCCGGGAAGACCAGCCTGACCGAACGCCTGCTGCACGCCGTCGGCGACATCGGCGAGCTCGGCACCGTCCGCGACCGTCGTCGGGCTGGTCACCGTCGCCGCCATCCAGGTCGTCGCCCTGGCCATGTTCCTCGTCACCGTTCGACCGGCCGCGCAGGCCGCAGTCCTTCGCCGGTGACTTTCCGGTCGACTCGGCACCCCCGGACGCGGGGATGCCCACGTCAGGCCAGCCCGTGCAGGCCGACGAGGCGGGGGACGGCGACGCGGCCCAGTTCGGTGCCGGTGCCGGGATCGTGCCAGCTCACGCCGGCGTTCTGGCCCACGTAGAGGCGTCTGCCGTCCCGGCTCAGCACGAGGCCGGAAACGGGTTCGCGGGCCCGCCAGTCAGCCGCGCGGCCGGGGCGCGTGAGATCCGTCGTCCGTACCGCCGTGCCGGCGCCGATGAAGAGGCGGTCGCTGTCGGCGGCGGCGTGTGCGGTCCCGACGCCCCTGGGCTGCGTGTCCGTCCGGCGTACGCTCAGCTCCGCGGTGTCGATCTCGGCGATGGTGCCCGACGTGACGTCGGCGACGAAGAGCCGACCGCCGTCGGGGCTGATCGTCATGGCGTGGCCGATCGCCGCCGCCGCACCGAACGGATGGGGCAGGTCGATGCAGTACGCCCAGCGCTCGCTGAGGTGCAGCGTGTGGACGAATGCGTGCACGTCGCCCGGCCGCCCGCTGACCAGGTCGCGGGTGTGCCGGTGGTCGGGCTGGTGGGTGTAGAGCGTGTAGAGGGTGGTGCGGTCCGGCGAGAGCACGGCCTGGCGTCCGTCGCCGCGCATCTCCTCCTCGGCGCCGGGCGGCACCGGCGCCTTGGCACGGGTGTGGAGCGGGCCGGGCGCCCCGGTGGCGAGATCGACGACGCGGACCCGGTAGCGGTCCGGCGCCGTCGCCGGGAGCCACTCGAGGACGAAGAGCCCGCCGAGATCCGCGGTGAACGTCTCCGGTACGAAGTTGCCCCGCAACTCCAGCCGGTGTCGGACGCCGGTGACGTCGGCGATCAGCACGGGGGTGACGTCCCGCCCCGCCGGGCGCCCCTCGGTGGCGCTCACCTCGTTCGACGTGAGCGCCACCGTACCGTTGGCCGAGACGGCCTGCGGCACCCAGCGTCCGGGCAGCTTGACCCGGGTGGAGGTGCCGCCCGTGGCGGTGTCGATCCGCCACAGGGCTGTGTCGGCGCGCTCGGGCGCGGTCGCGTAGATCGCCCGCCCGTCGGCGGTGGCGAGAGCACGCGGGAACGTCTGCCGGTCCGCACCACGCAGCAGGCCGAGCCCGTCGTCGACCTCGACGAGCAGTGGGTCGGGGATCGTGACGGCACCGGCCTGACCCGGGTGCCGAGCTCGATCGCAGCCGACCAACGCCGCGGTGCCCGCACCGGCGAGCACGGTCAGAAGTGTGCGACGCGAGATCCTTGTCGTTGCCAGCATGTCCCGGTGACACCGCCACACCCGCCGAGGTTCCACCCCCGTCCCTGGAACCCGTCAGGCGCGGGCGGTGTCATGAGTGTGATCCAACTGGAGGTTCCACTGGACGACGAAGAGCTCGTCACCGGCGCTCGGGCAGGTGACCTGGGGGCGTACGACCTCCTGGTCGCCCGGCACACCGCGTCCGCCTACCGGACGGCGGTGCTGCTCGGCGCGGGTTCGGACGCGGAGGACGTCATCCAGGAGGCGTTCGTGAAGGCATACCGCAAGCTGTCCCGCTATCGGGGAGAGTCGTCCTTCCGCGCGTGGCTCCTCGCGATCGTCGCCAACGAGACCCGCAACATGCACCGCTCACGCAGCCGGCGGGACGGACTCGTCCTGCGCGCGGCGGCGGCGAACCCGGAGTCGCAGATCGCCGAGGACGGCGCGGTGGGGGGCGTCCTCGCCGCCGAGCGCCGGGCCACGCTGGTGCGGGCCCTGCGGCTGCTGCCGGTGAAGGACCGTGAGGTCATCGTCTGCCGGTTCCTCCTCGATCTCAGCGAGGAGGAGACCGTGACGATGCTGGGCTGGCCCAGAGGCACGGTGAAGTCGCGGACGTCCCGAGCGCTGACGAAGCTCCGCGCCCTGCTCGACCGCGAGGAGGTGCGCCGTGGATGACCTCGAACGGGAGTTGCGTGACCTCACCGAGTGGCTGGACACACCCGCCACGCCCGACGTGGCCGACCGCGTACGCGCCCGCCTGGCCGCGCCCGCGCGGAGGCGACGCCGGTGGCGCTACTACCTCGCCGTGGCGCTCGTCGCCCTGCTCGTCGCGGTGCTGCCGCCGGGGCGGGCCGCCCTCGCCGACGCCGTGGCGGGGCTGCTGCGCTTCTCCGGAATCATCATCGACACGTCGTCGGCGCCGATCTCGCCCACCGGCAGCCCGTCGCCGCTGCCGGCGCAGCGGCCCGCCTCCCTCCACGAGGCGCAGGAGAAGCTCCGCTTCCCGATCCGCCTGCCGGCGAAGCTGGGCCCGCCCGAGCAGGTGCTGGTCGCCGACGTCGACGGCGCCGGCTCCTACCGGGTGGTCACCCTGCTCTACCGCGGGGGAGCCCTGCGCGTCGATGCCTTCGACGGTCGCCTCGACCCGGTCTTCCAGAAGCAGGCCGCCGGGCCAGGAGTGGAATGGGTCCAGGTCGACGCGGGCTTCGCGGTCTGGATCGGCGGCCCGCACGCGCTGGCCTACGTGGATCGGGCGGGCACGGTCCGTGTGGAGAGCGCGCGGCTCGCCGCCTCGACCCTTATCTGGGAGGAGGCCGGCGTGAGCTACCGGCTCGAAGGCGACCTGACCAAGGGCGAGGCGATCGAGATCGTCAACTCGCTGAACTGAGCGAGGGACGGCGGTCGCTCTCGTGATGACGGGAACCCCGAGGGCCCGAGCGGTGTCCTGGATGGTGCGAGGCACGAACGGGACCGTTTGTCCGGAGGGGGCGAGATGGGTTCATGGGGCAGGGTGTTGCTGGGGTCGGCGGTCCTGCTGGCGGCCTGCACGACCACGGAACGGTCAGGCACGCCGGTCGGCGCTCCGGCCACCACGGCCCCGGCGAATCCTCCGGCGAGCGCCGCGTCGGGCTGCGGCTCACGGGTCGAGACGGGTGTCCTGCCGGACTGGGCGGACGCCGGGTTCAGCGGGGAGGCCCGGATCCCGCACGTCTTCGGCGCGAAGGGCGAGATCGTCGCGGTGCTGTTCGGTCACCCGCTGGCGCTGCGCCGGGACGAGGGGCCCACCAACAAGATCCTCTGGGTCTCCAAGCCGGCGGCGACGTCGTCCGACCCGGCGTCGCCCGCCACCCTGGCGATCACCGCGACGCTGGACGGCACCGACACGCGGGTGACCCGGGAGGTCGCCGGCGGCCCCGGCCCGTCGATCATCGACCTGCCGCGGGCCGGTTGCTGGCACCTCGAACTCCGCTGGTCGGGACACACCGACACCATGGACCTCGTCTACGCCGAAGGCTGACGTGACACCCAGCACCGGTGTCGACGGCGTGGCGGGAGGCGCAGAGCCCACGGCGGGCCGGCCCGCCCGTTCCTCGCCGGTGGTTTCGGGTACGCGGGGCGGATGGCGGAACTGCTCGAGGACGGCGACATCTACTTCCTCTACCGTCCCCGGATCGAGGAGGAGCACGTCGACTCCCTGGACGAGGTGCAGCGGCTGCTGGTGGTGATGCACCCGTGGCGGGGGCGGCACCTGCGACTGCTGGTGGTGGGGCGTAAACGGCTGCCGGGCATCGAGGAGCACGACCGTTTCTGGGCGTTCGTCGACGCGGTGGTGGACCGGCCGGAGCAGCTGCACGAGGCCCTGCGGGCGCACACGTACCGGACGAGGACCCGCGGCGAGCGGGAGCAGCCGCCGGCCCGACCCGTGGCGGAGGGCGCGTACGTGATCGCCCGGCACGACGACCACACCCATCTCGCGTACGAACTCGAACTTCCGCTGCGGCTCGGGGAGGCGCAGCACGAGCTGAGCATCGAGTCGGAGCCGAGCTACATCGTCACGGTGAAGAACCCGCAGGCACCCTCCCCGCCCGGGGTCGGGCTCGGCGGGTCCCGAAAGGTCACGCTGCCCGCCGCGCTGCGGGAGAAGTTCCACGGTCGTCGTTTCGCCCCGCTCGACCCGCCCGGCTTCCTCGATCACCCCGGAACCGAACTCGTGCTCATCGGCGCCGCCCACGACGCGTCCGAGGAGCTGCGGATCGACCTGGACGCGGAGGTCGAGCGCGCGGCCCGGAGCACCATCTTCGGGGATCTGCGGATCAGCCGCCGGGAGCGCCCGGTCGCGCCGCTGTACTCCGGCGAGTGGGCCTGACCCCGGTGTCAGCGATCCGGGCTGCCGGCCGGGGCCAGCACCCGCAGCGCGTTCGGGTCCACGGCGACCCGGATCGGCGTCGTCCCGCACAGCTCGCCGTCGACCTCGAAGCGGGCCGGCCGGTCGGTCTCCAGCCAGAGCTCGTCCACGGCGAGGAACGGCTCCTCGTGCAGGGTGCGGCGGTGGCCGGTCGCGGCGTTGCGGACGGTGGCGCGGACCAGGCCGCGGCGGGTCGCCCCGCCGACCGGGTACGCCACCAGCAGCCGGTCGTCGGCGTCGGCGTCGGCGGTGATCGGCCGGCCGGCGTGGAAACCGCCGTTGGCGACGTAGAGCTGGTGGGTGAGGAACTCGTAGGCGGTGCCGCCGGCCCGGACGGTGGCGCGCAGCGGCCGGTGCCCGCCGAGCAGCGCCAGCGCCGTCAACGGGTACGCCAGCCGGCCGGAGACCCGCTTCAGTCGGGGCGGGGTCCGGCGCATGATGTCGGCGGAGAGGCCGACGCCGAGCTGGTTGGTGAAGCGCATCCCGCCGGCGATCCCGAGGTCGACGTCGATCACCGTGCCGCCGGTGAGGACCGCGACCGCGTCGTCGAGGTCCAGCGGGAGGCCGATGGTCCGGGCGAAGTTGTTGGTGGTGCCCAGCGGCAGCGCGCCGAGCGCGATGTCCAGGTGGGCGAGCAGCCGCGCGGCGGTGCTGAGCGTGCCGTCGCCACCGCCCACGACGAGGACGTCCGGCCCCAGGTCGGTGGCGGCGGCGATGCTCTCCTCGAGCTGCCCGGGCCGGTGCACCGGGTACGTGCCGAGCAGGTCGAAGCCGGCCGCGGTCAGTCGGGTCCGGGCTCGCTCGAAGTTCTCCTGGCCGCGACGGGAGCGGGCGTTGATGACCAGGGCCGCTCTCCGGTCCCGCCGGATGGCCGCGGTCAACTCCTGCTTCGTCCGCATGAGGCCCGACCCTATCGCCCCGCCGTCCCGCCGCCCGTCCGCCTCGGGTCACCGGTCCTGTGACTCCGGGTACGGCCGGGGCGCGGTGCGCGCCCCCAGCGCCGTCGGGGTGTTGTCCCACCGGGTGCGCGGGGTGGCGGCGCGGCGCGTACGTCGATCGGGACCGTGGTCAGCGTCCGGTGAACGTCGCCCGGCCCGGCCCGTCGGTGAGGAACGAGCGCACCGCGTTGCGGAGGTCCTCGGTGCGGTAGAGCTCGGCGGCGATCTCCGTGACGTGCCGGTCGGCCTCGGACACGCCGCCGGCGGCGAAGTGGTCCAGCACCCGCTTCGTGGCGGCGTGGGCGCGGGTCGGCCCGGCGGCGAGCCGCCCGGCGAACTCCCGGGCCGCCTCGTCGAAGCCGTCGTCGGGCAGGACCCGGTTCACCACGTTCCAGCGCTCCAGCGCCGAGGCCGGATACCGCTCGCCGGTCATCACGAACTCCTTGGCCCGGCCCACCCCGGCACGTGCGGCGAGCCGTTGGGTGCCGCCCATGGTGGGTGTCAGCCCGACCACCCGCTCCACCAGGCCGAAGCTGGCCCGCTGTGCGGCCAGGATGATGTCGCAGGCCACCGCCACTTCGAACGCCCAGGTCAGGCAGAGGGCGTGCGCGGCGAAGACGGTGGGGAACTCGTACCCGGCGATCCGCTGCGGCAGCGTCAGCATCCGGTCGAAGAGCACCTTCGCCTGCTCCGGTGACTGCTGCGCGTCGAAGAGGCCCACGTCCACGCCGGCGCTGACCACCCGCCCGTCGAACCGGATCAGCAGAGCGCGGGTGTCGCTCGGCAGCCCGTCGAGCGCCGCGTCGATCCGCTCGTGCAGGTCGAGGGTGTAGAGGTTGAGCGGCCCGGCGTCGACGGTCAACACGGCCAGCCCGGAGGGCTCGACCTCCAGGCGCGTCAGGGCTGGCGGTTCGGTCACCGGCGCAGCCTAGCCGGGGTGACGCGGCCACGTCGGCGGCCCGGCCCGTCGGGGGGTGTGGCACCGGGGGCGCCGGGGTCCGTACAGTTCCCGGGTCGGTCGGTGGGTCGACCCAGTGGACGAGGACGAGACGGTAGTGGCAATGACGGTGGACAACGTCGCACAAACAGGTCACAACGGGGACCCGGTGGGCATCGACCGGGACCGGTTGCAGACCTGCCTGGACGTCTTCGAGGCGCTGGAGGCGTTGCCGCCCGAGCACCCGGACGTGGTGCGGGTGCAGCGCGCCACCGCCAAGCTCTACAAGATGATCAAGCAGCGGCGGCGCGAGGAGCGGCGCGACGCCGTCCTGGCCCACGACCGGGCCGTGACGGCCGCCACCGCCACCGGCGCGCCGGGGCGGATCGACGACGAGACGCGCGGCATCCCGCTCGCCTCGCCCACCGCGGGCGCCACCGCCGGCACCCTGATCAATCCGCGTGGCTGCTACATCTGCAAGGAGCGCTACCGCGAGGTGGACGCCTTCTACCACCAGCTCTGCCCGACCTGCGCCGCGCTGAACCGGGCCCGCCGCGACGCCCGCACCGACCTGACCGGCCGGCGGGCGCTGCTGACCGGCGGCCGCGCGAAGATCGGCATGTACATCGCGCTGCGGCTGCTGCGCGACGGCGCCCACACCACGATCACCACCCGGTTCTCGCACGACGCGGTCCGCCGGTTCACCGCGATGCCCGACAGCGCGGACTGGCTGCACCGGCTGCGGGTCGTCGGCATCGACCTGCGCGACCCGGCCCAGGTGGTGGCGCTCGCGGACTCGGTCGCCGCGCAGGGGCCGCTCGACATCCTGATCAACAACGCCGCGCAGACCGTACGCCGCAGCCCCGGCGCGTACGCCCATCTCGTCGCCGCCGAAGCGGCGGCCCTGCCGGACGGGCCGCTGCCGGAGCTGCTCACCTTCACCGGCCCCGCGAGCCGGGGCGACACCGCCGCGCTGCCGGAGGGCGCCCCGACGTCGCCCGCGCTGACCCCGCACGCCCTCACCGCGCTGGCGTTGACCAGCGGCTCGGCCTCGCCCGAGCGGATCGCGGCCGCCACCGCCGTCGACGCGGGCGGCCTGACCCCCGACCTCGCCCCGGTCAACAGCTGGGTGCAGCGGGTGCACGAGGTCGACCCGGTCGAGCTGCTGGAGGTGCAGCTCTGCAACGTGACCGCGCCGTTCGTCCTGGTCAGCCGGCTGCGACCGGCCCTGGCCGCGTCGCCCGCCGGGCGCGCCTACGTGGTGAACGTGTCGGCGATGGAGGGCCAGTTCGCCCGGGGCTACAAGGGGGCGGGGCACCCGCACACCAACATGGCCAAGGCGGCGTTGAACATGCTGACCCGCACCAGCGCCGAGGACATGCGCGCCGACGGGATCCTGATGACCAGCGTCGACACCGGGTGGATCACCGACGAGCGCCCGCACCCGACGAAGATGCGGCTGGCCGACGAGGGCTTCCACGCGCCGCTGGACCTGGTCGACGGGGCGGCCCGGGTGTACGACCCGATCGTCCGTGGCGAGCAGGGCGAGGAGCTCTACGGCTGCTTCCTGAAGGACTACGCCCCCTGCGCCTGGTGACCCGTCCGGGGTGACTGGTCGCGGGAGCCGCGCACCCGCCCGTCCCCGCCGAGGCCGATCGGTGCCCCGACCGGCCCGGCGGTGCGCCGTCGGCGGCGTACGGCGAGGTGCAGCGCGACCAGCGGCGCCACCCCGGCCGGGTACCAGGCCAGGTCCACCGGATCGAACTGCACTCCCAGCGCCAGCCGCGCGGCCACGCTGCGGGCCGACAGCTCCGCCGGAGCCCCGGTCAGCTGCGCGCACTCCACCAGCCAGCAGAACACCACCGCGACCACCCCGGCCGGCACCGGCGACAGCCGGGGCCGGACGAACAACACCCCGGCCCACACCATCGACGCGTACAGGGCGGTGCCGGAGTGCTGCCGCAGCGGCCCGTCGTCGACGGCCCGGATCGCCAGCGCGATCGCCAGGAACAGCGCCGCCGCCGGCGGGGTGAGCAGCCGTACCGTCCTCGGCGTGATCGACATTCGGGCGATGCTAGCCGCCGATCGCACAACGCTCGCTCAGGCGACCCGGGGCGGCGGCGCGACCGGCAGCGCGACCCGCCGCGCCGTACCGGAGATGTCGCCGGTCCGGACGACCTCCGTCGCCTCCGCCGGCACCGTGCCCCCGGCGGCGGCCCCGGCCCCGGGCCCGTCCGCCGGCGCGGCGGCGGCGAGCTCGATCGCCGTGAGCAGCTCCCGTAGCCGCCCGACGTCGTCGGCGGCGAGCCGGAAGGAGCCCCGGCAGATGGCCCCGCTCCACAGCGACAGCACCACGGCGCCGCGCTCAGGGTGGTAGCTGACCCGCATCGTCCGGTCCTCGCCCCGGGTGTCGGTGAACAGGTCACCGAAGCTGGGCATCGGAAGCACCTCTCCCATTTCCCCAGGATGCCCGACGGCGGCAGCGCGCGGAAGGCGCGGCGGGTGGGGGACGGGCGGACTAGAGGTCGCTGAAGGGCCGCGCGTACGCGAACTCGCCCCGGATGCCCGGCTCCCAGGCGCTCAACGTCCGCGCCATGAAGTACGCCGGCCCCCACGGACCCGGCGGGGTCACGCTCAGGTCCACCGCCGGCACGAACCCGAAGCGGGGGTAGTACCCGGGGTGTCCGAGCAGCACGACCAGGGGCACGGCCAGCGCGTCGGCGGCGCCGAGCACCGCGTGCATCAGCGCGGAACCCACCCCCCCGGCCCTGCCATGCCGGCAGCACGCCGAGCGGCCCGAGCCCGACGGCGACGGGCTGCCCGCCCACCGTGCCCCGGGTGGCGACCACGTGCCCGACGACCGTCCCGTCGGCGGCGACGGCGACGAGGGAGAGGGCGGGCAGCCAGCCCGCGTCGGCGCGGAGCGCGTCGACCAGGCCGGCTTCCACGGGTACGGCGTCCGGAGCGTCCGCCTTCGCGAAGGCGGCGGTGTGCACGGCGCGGACGGCGTCGACGTCGGCGGTGCTTTCTCGTCTGATCAGCATCGGTCGCAGATCATGCAGCAGCCGCCCGGCGGCGACCACCCGTTTCCGCTTGGCCGCCGCCGCCCGCCGGCGTGGCGATGAGCCGGGCCGGTCAGCCCTGCGCGGTGGCCGACGGGGTGGCGCTGCCGCCCTGCGGCGCCTCGCCAACCATCAGCCGGGCGATCTCGGCTCGGTCCGCCGCCGACGGCAGCCCCCACTCCGGCCGGTACCCGTAGACCTCACGCAGCGGGGTGGAGGCGGTCCGGCCGTCCAGGATCTCCACCGCGTCGGTGTCGATCAGGCCGGGATGCTCGACGCCGCACGCCTCGGCGACCTTCACCAGGTCCCGCCGGAGGGTGCGGAGGTAGTTGGCGGCGCGCACCGCCTTGAGGGTGGGGTCGAGGCCGCGGGCGAGCCACGGGTTCTGGGTGGCCACGCCGGTGGGGCAGGTGTCGGTGTGGCACTTCTGCGCCTGGATGCAACCGATCGCCAGCATCGCCTCCCGGCCCACGTTGACCATGTCGCAGCCCAGTGCGAACGCCACGATCGCGTTGTCGGGCAGGCCCAGCTTGCCGGCGCCGACGAAGACCACCTGCTCGTGCAGGTCCTTCTCGGCGAAGGTCCGGTAGACCCGGGCGAAGCCCTGCTGGAACGGCAGCGACACCGAGTCGGTGAAGATCAGCGGCGCGGCGCCGGTGCCGCCCTCGCCGCCGTCGACGGTCACAAAGTCCACGCCTCGGCCGGTGTCGCGCATCAGCGTGGTCAGCTCCTCCCAGAAGCCGAGGTCGCCGACGGCGGACTTGATGCCGACCGGCAGCCCGGTCTCGGCGGCGAGCAGCTCCACCCAGTCGAGCAGGCTGTCGCAGTCGGAGAACTCGGCGTGCCGGGACGGGCTCACGCAGTCCTTCCCCTGCGGGATGCCCCGGGTCGCGGAAATCTCCGCGGAAACCTTCGCCCCGGGCAGCAACCCGCCGAGGCTGGGCTTCGCGCCCTGGCTGAGCTTCACCTCCAGCGCCCGCACGGGGGCGCCGGCGACCAGCTCCTTGAGCTTGTCGAGGCTGAACCGGCCGCGGGAGTCCCGGCAGCCGAAGTACGCCGTGCCGAGCTGGAACACCAGGCCACCGCCGTTGCGATGGTACGGCGACAACCCGCCCTCGCCGGTGTTCTGCAGGCAGCCGGCGAGCGCCGCGCCCTTGTTCAACGCGGTGATCGCGTTGCCCGACAGCGAACCGAAGCTCATCCCGGAGATGTTGACCACCGACTCGGGCCGGAACGCGTGGGCACGGCCCCGCGCGCCGCCGAGCACCTTCGCCGCGGGCAGCCGTACGTCATGTCCCGCCGTGGGCGCCGACGGCGGCACCGCCCGGCCGAAGGTGCGGTGCTTGATGATCGGGTAGCCGGGCGTGTACTCGATGTCGTTGTCCGTGCCGAAGCCGAAGTAGTTGTTCTCCTGCTTCGCCGAGGCGTAGATCCAGCGTCGCTGGTCGCGGGTGAACGGCCGTTCCTCGTTGTTGCCGGCGACGATGTACTGCCGTAACTCCGGCCCGATCGCCTCCAGCAGGTAGCGGGCCCGCCCGATCAGCGGGAAGTTGCGCAGCAGCGCGTGGTCGCGCTGGAGGACGTCGCGCACGGCCAGGCCCGCGACGGCGGCGGCGACGACGGGTACGGCTCGACCGGTCCAGTTCATGCCCGGCACTCTTTCCGGTCCCGCCGCCGTCCAAACGGAAGCGGCGCGCGCGGTGGCGTCGATCCAGGGCCCCCCCGCCGTGCCGGCGGCGTCGGCAGGGGGCGCGGCCCTCAGCTCTGGGGCTGGGAGATGTTGACCATCCAGCCGACGCCGAAGCGGTCCTCGCACTGGCCGAACTCGTCGCCCCACATCTGCTTCTCCAGCGCCAGCGCCACGATGCCGCCCTCGGAGAGCCGCTGCCAGTAGCCGCGCAGCTCGTCGGCGTCGTCGCCGCTGAGGCTGATGGTGTTGCCGTTGCCCCGCCGCAGCTCCACGCCGGGTGGCAGGTCCGAGGCCATCAGCACGTGCCCGCTGGTGGTGCGGAGCAGGGCGTGCATGACCTGGCCGGCGAGCGCCGGGTCCTCGGTGCCGAACTCGCCGAACGTGGTCAGGTTCAGGTCACCGCCGAACACCTGCTGGTAGAACTCCATCGCCTCGCGGGCGTTGCCGGCGAAGGCGAGGTACGGGTTGAGCTGCGACGTCATTGCCGCCCCCTCGTGGTAGGTCGAGGACATCGTCGCACCGCAGCGGGGTGCCGTCGGGGCGTACGCGCCGGAAAGACAGCCGGCGGGTTCAGCGCCGTTCCAGCGCGCCCCGGTCCACCTCGCCGACCCGCGCCGCCCGCCGCGCGTCGCGCTCCGGGGCTCCCGTGGCGGTGCCGCTGTCCACCGCCGGGCTGCCGGCGGCGAGCCGGAAGTCGGCGTCGCCGGGGTCGACGAACCGGGGGTCGGCCGAGGTCAGGGCCCGGTCGGTGACGCCCAAGGTCCGCCCGACGAGCAGGTTGTGGTCGAAGGTGACCCCGGTGGAGCGGGACAGCGCGGCGGCGGGGCTGCCCGGGCCGGCGACCACCACGCTGTTGGCCACCCGGACGTCCCGGCACTCGGTGACCGTCAGGTCGATCTCGATGTCCGGGTGGGCGGCGTTGCGGTAGAGGGTGTTGTTGACGACGTCGACGTGGGCGGCCCGGTAGACGTTGACGCCCCGGCCGCCGTTGCGGTACGAGATGTTGTTCTCCACCAGCGTCCGCCCGGTGTAGGGGGTCTGGAACAGCGGCGCGCCCCGGACGTCCCGGTTGTCGTTCGACTCGACGATGATCCCGTTGCCGTCCTGGATCCTGCCGGTGGCGGCGGCCGGCACGAGGTTCTGGTTGTCGTGGCTGACGTTGCCCCGGACGATCATCTTGACGCCGGTGCCGGCGTCGGAGTTCCAGCTGCTGTGCACCGAGATGCCGCTGCCGGCGTACGGCGACCACCAGGCGTTGCGGGCGGTGACGTTGTGGGCGATCGTCACGTGGTCGGCGAACTGGGTCGAGATGCCGTTGAGCGTGCAGTCGGTCATGGTGTTGCCCCAGACCACCACGTGGTGCGGGCGCCGTGGGGTGGCGGCGTTCCTCAGCTCGCTCACGGACAGGCAGTTGGTGGAGAGCGCCGGGTCGGTGACGTCGCCGCGCCGGGCCGCGGCCCGCTGCGCCGCGGTCAGCTCCTCGCGCGGCCCGGTGATGGTGAAGCCGGACACGGTGACGTAGGAGGCGTGCACCCAGATGCCGTGCCAGGCGGTGGCCCGGACGACCGGACGGGCTCCGGGATGGGCGGCCCAGGTGATCCACTTCTGCGGGCTGCCGGAGCGTTCGATCGCCACCACCGCGAACCGGTCGGGCTCGCGGTACTCGCCGTCGTCGACCAGCACCGTGTCGCCGGGTTCGGTCAGCGCGGCGGCCCGGCCCAGCGTCCGCAGCGGCCGGTTGCGGCTGCGCCCACTGTTGCCGTCGTCGCCGGTGCCGGAGACGTACAGGTAGCGGCCGGTGGTGGGCGGCAACTGCCCGGCCGGCCAGGTCGGCCCGCCGATCCCGGCGCCCGCCGCGGGCCCGGCGGGCACGGTCGCGGGCGGGCGGGGCCGCGCCGACGGCGACAGCGACGGCGTCGGCGCGGCGGTCGGGCTCGCCGGGGGCGCGACCGCCGCGTCCCGCTGCGGCGGCCGGTCGCGCAGCGTCACCCCGACGCCGAGCGCCACTACCAGCACCGCCACCACGGCGGCGCCCGCGCGGACCAGCCGGGACGCCGCCGGGGCACCCGCCGCGCCGGCGGCGGTGAGCCGGCCGGAGACGGTGTCGGCCAGCTCGGCCGGCGGCGCCAGCAGGGGTACGGCGGCCAGCAGCCGCTCCGGTGGCAGCAGCGGGCCGCCCGCCGACCGGCAGCGCGGGCACTGGTCGAGGTGGCGGGCGAGTCGTTTGCGCCAGGCCGGCGTCGGCCGGCCGTCCCAGCGCCGCAGCAGCTCGCGCAGCGGCGGGCAGCCGTCCGGCCCACCGGCCCGGTCGACCGCCTCGGTGATCCGCCGCGCCGACTCCACCCGGGCGTGCAGCCGGTGCAGGCGGACCCGGGCGTGGGCGGGGGAGACGCCGAGGATCCGGGGCAGCTCGGCCCGTTCCAGGGCGCCGACCTCGGTCAACCACCACAGGTTGAGCAGCTCCCGGTCGCCGGCGTCGAGCCAGCGGGCGGCGGCGGCCATCCGCCGGCGTTGCCGGCTCAGCTCCACCCGGTGCACGGCCGTGTCGTCGGCGCCGCCGCGCTCGTCGGCGTCGTCGGCGTCCAGGGCGGTGAGGCGCTGCCGGTCCGCGCCGATCCGCCGCCCGTGCCGGCGGGTCTCCCGCAGCGCGATGGCCACCAGCCAGGAGCGGAAGCTCGTCGGTTGGCGCAGCCGCCGTAGCCCGGTGAGGGCGCGGATCAGCGTCTCCTGGGTGACGTCGTCGGCGTCGGCGGCGCCGAGGGTACGCGCGGCGACGTTGTGCACCAGCGGCAGGTGCTCGCGCAGCAGCCGGTCGAGCGCGCCGCGGTCACCGCCCTGCGCCGCGACGACCAGCCGTCCGGTCTCCTCGCCGGAACCGCCCGGCCGGACCGGCCGCTCGACGTCACTGGACACTCGCTCCCGCATCCGGTCTCGGTGGCGGGCAACCGCACCCGCCGGGGCGGCGAGCATAACCGTCCGATGTGTGCCGGAGGCCGGCCGAGAAGGCGACTTATGCGCTCGCTAAGGGTGACCGCGCCTCCGCCGCCGCCGTTCATGTCGGATCGAACATGACTGCGCGCGGCCCGGCCGTCCGGACAGGAACCGGCGACGGACCACCTTTGGGGATCACGCCGCTCCGACCGGTGAGCCGTTCCGTCCGCTGACGATGGAGTGCGGCGGGCGACGCGGCGCCCACCCGCCGGACACCGCCGGGTGGGGCGTTCCCGGCGCGGGGCAGGACGATGGACGGGCCCGTTGCCCGGCCGGTTCCTGGGCGACGGCGGCCCGCAGCGCGGCCTGGGCGCCCCGGGGGAGTGACTCGGGGACGGTCCGGGGGTTCCAGGCCAGTTCCAGGATCGGGCGGGGCGCGTGGCGGAACGGCCGGCGCACGGTTCCGGGTTCGGCGTCGGTCAGGGGACCGGCGAGGGCGATCGCGCCGCCGGCCGCGCCGGGCCCGGGCCCGTGGGTCAGCCGGGGTACGAAACCGCCCACCCGCAGGCACGTCTCGACCAGGGCGGCCCGCAGCCGGGCGTCGGGTCCGGCGGTCCACTCCTCGTCGGCCAGATCGGCCAGGTCGAGCAGCGTGGCGCCGGCGAGCCGGTGGCGCCGGGGCAGGACGACCCGCAGCGGCGTGCCGCCGATGGCGCTGCTGGCCAGCCCGGCCAGGTCGACCGTCTCGCCCGCCGGCCACCGGCACCACAGGGCGAGATCCACCCGGCCGCCGCGCAGCAGCGCGACCAGGTCGGCCGGTGACCCGCCCCGCCCCACCTGCCAGTCCGTCGCGGGGCGGGCCAGCAGGTCGGGCAGGCGGTCCGGCTCGACCCCGCAGATGCCCAGCCGGACCGTCCGCCGGGTCGCCGGTCCCGCCGCCGGTCGCCGGGCCGGCGGGGTGGCCCCTGGCGCGGTGGCCGCTGGCGGGGTGGCCGCCAGCGGGGTGGCCGCCGGCCCGCTCGCGGCTGCCGCGGTGGCCGCCGGCCGGGGGGCTGGTGGGGGCGCGGCCGGCGGCTGTGGATCCGTCCCGGCGGCGGCGTGCCGGGCGACCTCCGCCTGGACCCGCTGCCAGCCGGCGGCGGTCTCCGTGACCCAGTCGGCGAGGACCCGGCCGGCCGGCGTCAGCGACGTGCGCCGGGTGCTGCGGTCGAGCAGCCGCGCCCCCAGGGACGTCTCCAGCCGGCGGATCCGCACCGACAGGGCCGGCTGGGTGATGTGCAGCCGGGCCGCGGCCCGGGTGAAGTTCAGCTCCTCGGCCACCGCGCCGAACGCGACCAGGTCACCCCAGTTCACCGCCGCCTCCCGGTGGTCCGGTCGGCGGTACCGGGCCCGGCGGCCCACGCTGCTCGCACCCTGCGGTGTGTCACTTCTCCTCCTCCGGCCGGCGCCCGGGTAACCGGGCGGGTCGGATGGAGACCGCGGCGGACCGGGCCGCGTTACCGAAACCGGGAAATTCGTCGCGGCGCGACGGCGGTGTCGGCCCCAGCCGGCTCGCGGTTTGCGGCGTGTCGCCGTATCCGCTGGTAGGGACACCGCAACACACCGCAAACGGTGAGTCGGGCCGCGGGCGGGCGGGCCGGTGTGCCCCCGCCACCGTTCGCGGCATGTCGGGGTGACCGCGCGCGGGGCGGCCGCCGGCGTCCCGGGCGGGCCGGGACGCCGGCGGCGCTCAGCGCGCCGTCGCCGCGGCCGGCTCCCGCAGCCGCCCGTCCACCCGGCGGGGCAGGCCGAGCGGGTTGGCCTCGCGCAGCGCCTCGGGCAGCAGCGCGTCGGGCAGGTTCTGGTAGGCCACCGGCCGCAGGAAGCGGCGGATCGCGGCCACGCCCACGCTGGTGTGCAGCGGCGCGGTGGTCGACGGCCACGGCCCGCCGTGGTGCATGGCCCAGCCGACCGTGACACCGGTCGGCCAGCCGTTCCAGACCACCCGGCCGGCCCGCTCGGTGGCCAGGTCCAGCACGGCGCGCACCAGGTCGGCGTCGTCGCCGGACTCGCCGTGCACGGTGGCGGTCAGCGAGCCGGGGACGGCGGCGAGCGCCGCCAGCAGGTCGGCGCGGTCGGCGTACTCGATGACCAGCGACGCCGGGCCGAAGCACTCCTGGGCCGTCGCCGGCTCGGCGGCGAACCGGGCCGCCGGCACGGTGAGCAGCGCGGCCGACGCGGTGTGCCCGTCGCCCGGCGCGGGGGCGACCAGCCCCCGGACGCCGGGCAGCGCGGCGAGCGCGGCGAGCCGTTCGTCGAAGCCGGTACGGATCCACTCGCCCAGCAGCGGCCCCGGTCGCACCGCGGCCACGGCCTCGACCAGCGCCGCCTCCAGTCCGTGCCCGGCGGGCAGGAACAGCAGCCCCGGCTTGGTGCAGAACTGGCCGCTGCCCAGCGTGAAGGAGGCGACGAAGTCGCGGGCGACGGCCTCGCCGCGGGCGGCCACCGCGGCCGGCGTGACGACGACCGGGTTGAGCGAGCCCAGTTCGCCGTAGAAGGGGATCGGGTCCGGGCGGCCGGCGGCCAGGTCGAACAGCGCCCGGCCGCCGGTGAGCGAGCCGGTGAAGCCGACCGCCCGGATGGCCGGGTCGCGCACCAGGGCGCGGCCGGCCTCTCGGCCGTGCAGCACCGTGACCGCGCCGGCCGGCAGCACCGTGGCCAGCAGCCCGCCGACCAGGTCGGAGAGCCGGGGGTGGCCCTCGTGCGCCTTGACCACGACCGGGCAGCCGGCGGCCAGGGCGGACGCGGTGTCGCCGCCGGCGACGGAGAAGGCGAGCGGGAAGTTGCTGGCGGCGAAGACGGCGACCGGGCCCAGCGGCCGCATCATCCGGCGTACGTCGGGGCGGGGGACGTCCGGGTCGGCGTGGTCGATGGTGACGTCGAGGAAGGAGCCTTCCTCCACGGCGTCGGCGAAGAGCCGCAGCTGTCCGGTGGTGCGGGCCAGTTCGCCGGTGAGCCGGGCGGCGCCGAGGTGGGTCTCCTCGTCGGCGAGCCGGACGATCTCATCGACGTGCCCGTCCAGGACGTCGGCCGCGGCGCGCAGCCAACCGGCCCGGTCGGTGAGGGAGCTGTCGGCGAGCACGGCGGTCGCGGTGGTGCTGGTCAGAACGGCGGCGGGGGTGGGGGATGGGTGGTCCACGTCGGACTCCTGTGTCGAGGTGATGACGGGGCGGTGAGCGGTCCGTGAAGAAATTCCGCCTCGAAGGGTTGCCACTGGCATCGTGGTATACCACGATACTGCCATGCCGCGATCGCTCCTTCCGACCACAGCGGACCCCGCCGCCGCCCCGGTCACCGCACTGCCGCTGGAACAGCCCGCCTCCCGGGCCGACCGGGTCCGGGACGCGCTGCGCCGGGCCATTCTGGACGGCACCCTCCAACCCGGACGCCCCCTCGTCGAGCGGGAGCTCGCCGAGCTGCTCGGCGTCTCCAAGACCCCGGTCCGCGAGGCGCTCAAGCAGCTGCACTCCAGCGGCCTGGTCGAGATCAACGCCTACCAGGGGGTCAGCGTCCGCCGGATAGACGCCGAAACCGTCCGCCAGCTCTACACCGCCCGCGCCAGCGTCGAACCGGCCGCCGTCCGGCTGGGCGCCCAGGCCGCCGGCCGCTTCGACGCGGCCCGCACCGCCCTGGCCGACGCCGCCGCGCTGATCGGCACCGGGGAGACCGCCGGGCTCGGCATCGCCAACCGGCGCTTCCACCGGGAGCTCTACCTCGTCTGCGGCAACACCTTTCTCTGCGGCTTCCTCGACCAGCTCCAGGACCTGACCGCCTTCGTCGCCACCGCCGGCTGGCGGCTGCGGGCGACCTTCGAGCAGGAGTCCGCCGAGCACGAGGCGATGCTGGAGGCCGCCGAGTCCGGCGACGCCGAACTGGCCGAGCGGCTCACCCGGGCACACATCGAGAAGGCGGCGGCGACCCTGGTCGCGGTCCTCGGCGAACAGGCCGACCGATGAGACCCGAGGTCTACGCCCACCCGGTCTCGTTCCGCCGCGACGCCGCCGGGCAGGCCGCCCGGCTCGCCGACGCCGGCGTCTCCCGGGTCCGGCTCGCCCACGCCTACCACAGCGGACGCTGGCTGCTCAGCAGCAGCGACCCGGCGGCCGTGGTGGACCTCGACGCCGGACTGTGGTTCACCACCGGACCCGCCGCGTCGATCGGCGCCGGCCCGGCCGGCCGCCCGCCGCTCTGGCCGGCCACCGTCGCCGCTCTGGCCGACACCGCCACCGCAGCGCTGACCGCCCGCGGCGTCGAGGTCACCGCCTGGCTGGTCGGGCTGCACCAGTCCACCCTGGCCACCGCCCGCCCGGACCTCGCCCTGCGCAACGCCTTCGACCACCCGTACCGGCACGCGCTCTGCCCGGCCCACGGGGAGGTGGTCGACTATGCCGCGACGCTGGCCGGGCGGGCCGCCGCTGCGCCCGGCGTCACCGGGCTCGACCTGGAGGCGTTCAGCTGGCTCGGCTGGACGCACCAGGGCGCCCACGACAAGTTCGGCGTTGCGCTGCGCCCCGTCGACCGCTGGCTGCTCTCCCTCTGCCACTGCCCCGCCTGCGCCGCCGCGTACACCGGGGCCGGCGTCGACCCGGCGGAACTGGCCGGGCGGGTCCGCGCCGCCGTCCGGGCCCAGCTCGACCGGCCCCGGCCGGCGGCCCCGGAGATCGCCGCCGACGCCGCCGAGGCCCTCGGCGCGCAGCTGCGTGACGCGGTGCGGACCGTCCGCGCCCGCGTCGTGCGGCGCCTCGTCGGCGCGGCGGTCGCCGCCGCCGACGGCACCGGTGTCCAGCTGCGGGTTACCGCCGACCCGTACGCCACCGACGGCAAGGCCGGCGGCGACCTCGCCGCCCTGGCCGCCGTCGCCGGCGGGCTCACCGTGACCCACCTCGGCGGGGACCTGGCCGCCCTCACCGCCGACCTGGCCGCCGCCCGCCCGCACGCCCGCACCCTCACCGCCGGCTGGAACGGGGCCGGCACACCCGCCGAGGCGCGGGCGGCGATCGCCGCGGCCGGCCGCGCCGGCGCCGACTCGATCGCCCTCTACGCCTACGACCTGATGCCCGCCGACCGCGTCGACCTGCTGCGCGACGTCCACGCCCCACCGGCACGGCCCCCGGCGCGACGGCGGACGGAGGTGGCGGTCCGATGACCGGTTACCTGCTGCGCCGGGTAGCGCAGCTGATCCCCGTGCTGTTCATCGTCTCCGTGCTGCTCTTCGTCCTGCTGCGGCTGCTGCCCGGCGATCCGACCACCTCGATCCTCGGCCAGGAGGCCAGCGCCGCCGACCGGGCCGCCCTCCGCGCGGACCTGGGGCTCGACGCCCCGCTCTGGCGGCAGTTCGTCGAATGGATCGGCGGGGTCCTCACCGGCGACCTCGGCAGCTCCTGGCTGACCGGCGAACCCGTCGCCGGGGTGATCGTCGACCGGCTGCCCGCCACCGTCGAGCTCGGACTCATCGCGCTGCTGCTCGCCGTCGCGATCGGCATCCCCGCCGGCGTCCTCGCCGCGGTACGCCGCCGCACCGCCACCGACCACGCGCTGACCGGGATCGGCGTACTGGCGCTGTCCACCCCGCACTTCTACCTCGCCGCGCTGCTCATCGGGGTCTTCGCGATCTGGCTGCGGGTCGTTCCGCCGTCCGGGTACGTACCGTTCACCGAGGACCCGGCCGGCAACCTGGTACGGATGGTGCTGCCCGCCGTCACCGTCGGCTCCACCGTGGTCGCGGTGGTGCTGCGCCAGACCCGCGGCTCGCTGCTCGCCGCGCTCGGCGAGGACTACATCCGCACCGCCCAGGCCACCGGAATCGGCCGGCGCCGCATCGTCACCGTCTACGCGCTGCGCAACGCCATGGTCCCCGTCGTCACGGTCACCGCGTTGCAGATCGGCGCGCTGATGAGCGCCACCGTGGTCACCGAGACCATCTTCGCCCTGCCCGGCATGGGCACCCTCATCGTCAACGGGATCTTCAGCCGCGACCTGCCCGTGGTCCAGGGCGCCGTGCTGGTCGTCGTCACCTTCGTCCTGCTGGTCAACCTTGTCACCGACCTGATCTACGCCTGGCTCGACCCGCGCATCACCTACTGAGAGGAGGCCGCCATGCCCGTCGACACCACCCCCACCCGGGCCGCGCGCCGGCCCGTGCTCACCCGGCTGCTGCGCGACCGTCGCGCCCGCTTCGCCCTCCCGGTGCTGGCGGCCGTCGTTCTCGCCGCCGCGGCCAGCCCCCTGATCTCCGCCCGCAGCCGGGCCACCGACACCGAACGGCTGCTCGCCGGCCCGAGCGGCCGGCACCCGCTCGGCACCGACGAACTCGGCCGCGACGTGCTGGCCCGGATCGTCGACGGCGCCACCGTCACCGTCGCGGTCGCCACCGTCGCCGTCGGCGCCGCCCTCGTCCTCGGCACGCTGCTCGGCCTCTTCGCCGGCTACCGCGGCGGCTGGCTCGATGCGGTGCTGATGCGCACCGTCGACGGGCTGCTGGCCTTCCCGCTGCTGGTGCTGGCGCTGACCGTGGTCGCCGCGCTCGGTCCCGGGCTGCGCAACGCGCTGATCGCCATCGCGGTGGTCACCACCCCCCGCTTCGCCCGGGTGGTCCGGGCGGAGGTGCTCTCCCTGCGTACCCGGGAATGGGTCTCCGCCGCCCACATCGTCGGCCTGCCCACCCCCGCCCTGCTGCGCCGGCACCTGCTGCCCCACCTGGCCGGCACGCTGTTCGTCTTCGCCGCCCTCCAGGCCTCCACCGCGATCATCGCCGAGGCGTCGCTGAGCTTCCTCGGCCTCGGCGTCCAGCCGCCGCAGCCCAGCTGGGGCGCGATGGTCGCGGCCGGCACCGACCACCTCGACGCCAGCTGGTCGCTGAGCGTCTTCCCCGGCCTGGCGATCCTGCTCACCATCGCCGCGTTCAACCTGCTCGCCGACGCCCTGCGCGACGCGCTGGACGCCCACCGCCCGGACCTCACCCCGGCCCGGTAGCTCCCCCCACCCCGCAACCCCACCACTTCCTCCCGGAAGGGATCCCCCACCATGGCCGCACCTTCCTTCCCCCACCCGTCCCACCGGCCGGCGCTCACCCGCCGGACGCTGCTCGGCGGTGGCGTCGCCCTCATCGCGGCCGGCGCCCTCGCCGGCTGCGGCGGCAGCGGTGACAGCGCCGGCGCCAAGGGCCGCGGCGGCACCCTCACCGTCGGCTTCGACAACGAACCCACCACCCTGGACCCGGCGCTGAGCAGCGCCATCTCCTCCGACCGCAGCGTGCTCAACCTCTTCTACGACACCCTGCTGCGCCAGCAGCGCGACGGCTCGTTCGTCCCGGCGCTGGCCGAGAAGTGGACCGTCGAGGGCACCACCGTCACCTTCACCCTCCGCGCCGGGGTGACCTTCCACGACGGCACCCCGTTCGACGCCGAGGCCGCCGCGTTCAACCTGCGCCGGGTCATCGACCCGGCGACCAAGTCCACCAAGGCCGGCGCGTTGAAGAAACTCGCCGCCGTCGACGTGGTCGACCCGAGGACGCTGCGCCTGACCCTCAAGGCCACCGATCCGCTGCTGCTGGTCCAGCTCGCCCACGAACCCGGCATGATGGCCTCGCCCACCGCCGTCAAGGCCGGCGAGTACGGCCGCAAACCGGTCGGCACCGGCCCGTTCGTCTTCGACGCCTGGCGCTCCAAGGTCCAGCTCACCGGCAAGCGCAACCCGAAGTACTGGCGCAAGGCCGCCGACGGCACCGCCCTGCCCCGCCTCGACCAGGTCGTCTACCGCTTCGTCACCGACACCAAGGTGCTCCGCGCCGAGATCTCCACCGGTGGGGTGCAACTGCTCCGGGTGCTGCCGCCGGAGGAGTTCGGCCAGCTCAAGAGCGACCGGCAGGTGGTGCTGGAGGACATCGGCGTGCGCCGCTCCTACTACGTCGCGCTCAACACCACCCGCGCCCCCTTCAACGACCCGAAGCTGCGCGAGGCCTTCGCGATGGCCGTCGACCGGGCCGGGGTCGGCAAGGCCGCAGCGGCCGGCGAGTTCGACCTCGCCCCCTCCTTCGCCACCCGCAACGACTGGTTCTTCGACGGCTCCATCACCCCGCCGCCGCTGGACCCGGCGAAGGCGAAGGCCGCCCTCGGCGGCCGGCCGGTGCCGATCACCGTCGTGGCCCGGCGCCGGGCCCCCGACCCGACCATCGCCGAGCTGCTCCAGTCCCAGCTCACCGCCGCCGGCTTCGACCCGAAGGTCGAGGTGCTGGAGGCCCAGACCCAGCTCGACCGGATGCGCAAGCAGGACTTCGACGCCGCGCTGCTGGTCATCGACGTCCCCCGGCTCGACCCGTCGCTCTCCTTCGACCCGTACTTCGCGAGCAAGGGCTCCAACAACTGGTCCGGGCTGGCCGACGCCGAGCTGGACGGGCTGCTGGAGAAGGCGGTCGGCACCGAGGACCGGGCGGTGCGCAAGCAGGCGTACGTCGACGTGCAGCGGCGCATCGTCGGCCAGAACTACTGGGTGTTCCTGCACCAGCCCCGCTCGCCGCTGATCCACAGCGCCAAGCTCACCGGGATCGTGCTCAACGTCGACGGCCAGTGGCGCCTCGACGAAGCCGAGCTCGCCTCCTGAGGGCCGGCGCATGTCCCTGTTGGAGATCACCGGCCTGACCGTCACCTTCACCGGTGACGGCGGCCCGGTCCGCGCCGTCGACGGGGTGGACCTGCACGTCGAGGCGGGGGAGACCCTCGCCGTGGTGGGGGAGTCCGGGTCCGGCAAGACCGTCACCGCGCTCAGCGTCCTCGGCCTCACCCCGCGCCCGCCCGGCTGCGAGACCGGCGGCGCGATCCGGCTCGACGGCGTCGACCTCACCGGCCTGGACGCCCGCGGCTGGCGCTCCGTCCGCGGCGGCCGGGTGGCGATGGTGTTCCAGGACCCGTCCGCCGCGCTCAACCCGCTGCTCACCCTCGGTACCCAGATCGCCGACGCGGTCCGCGCCCACGAGCCGGTCTCCCGCGCTGCCGCCCGGGACCGGGCCGTGGCCGCCCTGGAGCTGGCCCGGCTGCCCGACCCGGCGTCCCGGCTCGGCCAGTACCCGCACCAGCTCTCCGGCGGCATGCGGCAGCGGGCGGCGATCGCCCTGGCCATCGCCGCCCGGCCGAAGCTGCTCATCGCCGACGAGCCCACCACCGCCCTCGACGTCGGCGTGCAGGCCGAGATCCTGGACATGCTCGACACGCTGCGCCGGGACCTCGGCATGGGGCTGGTCCTCATCACCCACGACCTGGGCACGGTGGCCAGCCACGCCGACCGGGTCGCGGTGATGTACGCCGGCAGGGTGGTGGAGACCGGCCCCACCCGGCAGGTCCTCGACGACCCCCGGATGCCCTACACCCGGGCGCTGCTCGACGCCACCCCCCGGCTCGACGCACCGGCCCGGCAACGGCTCGCCTCCATCGGGGGCCAGCCGCCCGACCTGAGCGTGCCGGTGCCCGGCTGCGCCTTCGCCCCCCGCTGCCCGGTCGTGCGGGACCGTTGCCACCACGAGCGGCCGGCGCTGGAACTGCACGCGCCCGAGCAGCGGGCGGCCTGCCTCAACCCGCTGCCGGCCGGCGCCGTGACCCTCGGGCCGGTCGGCGGGGAGCACGACGCGCCGGTCGACGCCGCCGCGCCGGACGGCGAGCCGATCGCCGAGTTCGACCGGGTGGCGCTGCACTACCCGGTCCGCAAGGGGCCGCTGCGCCGGGTCGTCGACCACGTCCGGGCCGTCGACGGGGTGAGCCTGCGGTTGCACCCCGGGCGGACCCTGGCCCTGGTCGGTGAGTCCGGTTCCGGCAAGACCAGCCTCACCCGCACCCTGCTGCGGCTGGAACGACCCACCGGCGGCGCCGTCCGCTACGACGGCATCGACGTCACCCGCCCCGACCGGGAACAGCTGCGCCGGTTGCAGCGCGAGGTCCAGGTGGTCTTCCAGAACCCGTACGCCAGCCTCGACCCCCGGATGACCGTCGGGCAGATCCTCGCCGAGCCGCTGCGGGTGCACGGCCTGGAGGCCGGCCGGGCCGAGCTGGCCCGGCTGCTGGCCCAGGTCGGCCTGGACGACGCCGCGCTGGACCGGTACCCGGCCGCCTTCTCCGGCGGGCAGCGCCAACGCGTCGCCATCGCCCGGGCGCTGGGCCTGCGCCCCCGGCTGATCGTCTGCGACGAGGCGGTCAGCGCGCTGGACGTCTCCATCCAGGCCCAGGTGCTCAACCTCCTCGCCGACCTGCAACGCGCACACGGGCTGGCGTACCTGTTCATCACCCACGACCTGGCGGTGGTCCGGTCGGTGGCGCACGACATCGCGGTGATGCGCGCCGGTGTCGTCGTCGAGCAGGGCCCCGCCGAACGCATCTACGACCGGCCCGCCCACGAGTACACCCGGCGGCTGCTGGCGATGGCCCCCGGCCACCCCACCCACGCCCGGACCGGAAGGACAGCGCAGTGGTCCAGATAACCCAGGTACGGCTCACCCCCGTCAACACCCCCCGGCACGGCAGCATCACCTGCGGACACGTGCTGGTCGAACTCCACACCGACGACGAACAGCTGGTCGGGGTGGGGGAGATGTCGGACTTCCAGCACCTGCCCCGCTACCACGTCGACGTGGCCGACCTCGAGGGCACGCTCAACGAGCTGCTGGTCGGCCTCGACGCGCTCGCCATCACCGAGGTCGAGGCGCGGCTGGAACGCAACTTCCCGCAGGCCGGCTACATCTACGACAAGAGCCGCACCATCAAGTGCGGGGTCGACGTGGCGATGTGGGACCTCGCCGCGAAGCGGCTCGGCGTCCGGGTGGTCGACCTGCTCGGCGGGCCGGTCCGCGACTCCGTCCCGATCGCCTACCCGGTGTTCCGGCAGCAGCGCGAGGACGACGTCGAGCGCAACCTCGCGATGGTCGCCCGCCGCGTCGCCGAGGGCTTCGACCACTTCCGGGTGTACGTGGGCCGCCGCCTCGACCTCGACGAGGCGTTCCTGCGCGCCGCCCGGGACCGGTTCGGCGACGCGATCACCCTCAAGTCGCTGGACTTCTCCAACCTGCTCGACCCCCGCGCCGCCTGCCGGTTCGTCGACCGGGTCGCCGACGTCGGCTTCGACCTGGTCGAGTCGCCGGCGCCGCACCACGACCTGCGCGGCCTGGCGTACGCCCGGGACCGGCTGCCGGTGCCGGTCAGCGAGCACGTCTACAGCTTCCGGTGGGCGCTGGACCTGGCCGCCGCCGACGCGGTGGACGTCTTCAACGTCAGCGTCATCGCCATCGGTGGGATCACCCCCGCCCGGCGGGTCTTCGCCATCGCCGAGGCGGCCGGGAAGTCCTGCCTGGTCGGCACCACCCAGGAGCTCTCCATCGGCACCGCCGCCGCGGCGCACGTGGCGATGGCGACGCCCTCGGTCACGCTGCCCAGCGACCCGGTCGGTCCGCTGCTCTACACCCGCGACGTGGTCCGCGAGCCGGTCAGCTACGTCGGCGGGCGGCTGCGCGTACCGGACGGTCCCGGCCTCGGCATGGTCCTCGACCCGGAGCGGGTGGCCGCCTGCGCCGGCCCGCTGACCTGGGCGGCCACCGACGCGGCGGCCGTGGTCGACCGCGCCCCGGCCGCCGGCCCGGCACCGGACGGCGCCGCGCAGGCCGGCGCGGCGGGCCGGGGCGGGCTGCCGCAGGCCGTCGTCGGGGCGGCCCGGTGAACCGGCTCGACGGGCGGGTCGCCCTGGTCACCGGAGGCGGGCGCAACATCGGCCTGGCCATCGCCCGCCGGCTCGCCGCCGACGGCGCCGCGGTCGCGGTCAACGGCCCCGACGCCGACGAACTCGCCGTCGCCGCCAAGGACCTCGGCGGGGACGCCGCGCCGTTCCCGGCCGACGTCTCCGACCCGGCCGCGGTGGAGGCGATGGTGGCGGCCGTGATCGACCGGTACGGCCGGCTCGACGTGCTGGTCAACAACGCGGCCGTACCGATGGCCGGCCGGGTGCCCCTGCTGGAGCTGGACCTGGCCGACTGGGACCGCAGCTTCGCCGTCAACGCCCGCGGCGTGTTCCTCTGCACCGTCGCCGCCGCCCGGGTGATGCCGGCCGGCGCGTCGGTGGTCAACATCTCCTCCGTCGGCGCCACCCGGGCCCACCGCAACGCGGTCGCCTACGACGCCACCAAGGGCGCCGTCGAGGCCGCCACCCGGGCCATCGCCCTGGACCTCGCCCCGCGCGGGATCCGGGTCAACGCCGTCGCCCCCGGCGCCATCGCCAACGACCGGTTCGACGCCCTCGACCCGGCCGCGAAGCGGGCCCGGGCGCTGCCCGTCCCGCTCGGGCGGGTCGGCACCGGCGCCGACATCGCCGCCGCCGTCTCCTTCCTCGCCTCGGACGACGCCGCCTACATCACCGGCCAGGTGATCACCGTCGACGGCGGCCTCTCCGTCCAGGCCCGACCACCGGGGATCGACTCGATCCTCGACTCCGCTCCCGCAGAAGGCCAGCAGCCATGACCAACCCGCCCCCCGCCCTCTCCGACCTCGCCCCGCTCGACCCGGACGACCTGGCCGCCCTCGGCGCCGCCAGCACCGCCACCATCACCACCCAGCTGTTCAAGCACGGCCTGCGCAACACGTTCCTGGCCGGGCTGCGCTGCCAGAGCCCGCACGCGCCGAGACTGCTCGGCGAGGCGTTCACGCTGCGCTACATCCCGGCCCGGGAGGACCTCGACGTCCTGGACGTCTACGCCGACTACGACCACCCGCAACGCCTGGCCGTGGAGTCCGTCGGTCCCGGCCAGGTCCTCGTCGTCGACTGCCGGGAGCAGGGCCGCGCCGCCTCCGCCGGGCACATCCTGCTCACCCGCCTGGCCGCGCGCGGCGCCGCCGGCATGGTCACCGACGGCACGCTGCGCGACATCGGCGGCATCGCCGAGCTGCGCCTGCCGGTCTTCGCCGCCGGCGCCGCGGCGATGACCAACCTGGCCCAGCACCACGCCGTCGACCTCCAGGTGCCGATCGGCTGCGCCGGGGTGGCCGTCTACCCGGGCGACGTCCTCGTCGGCGACGCCGACGGGGTGGTCTGCGTACCCCGGCACCTGGTCCCGGTGATCGCCCGGCCGGCCCGCGAGCAGGAGGAGCTGGAGACGTACCTGCAGCAGCAGGTCGCCCTCGGCGCGCCGCTGCGCGGCACCTACCCGCCGGACGCGCGGACCCTGCGCGCGTACGACGAGAGCCGATCCGTGGTCGAGCCTCGGTGACCCGGCGCCGTTGCCCGTCCGGCGCACCCCTGGCGGACCGGCGGACCACCGCGGGGGTCGCCCGGTAGTCCGTCCGGCAGCACCCGCAACACCCCACCCGTCCCGTCCCAGGAGGTACCTGTGCCCCGACACACACCCCTGCACCTCGCCCTGGCCCTCACCCTCGTCGGTGTCACCGTCGCCGTGCCCGCCGGCCCGGCGCACGCCGCCGACCTCGCCGACACCTTCGACGGCGCCACCGTCGGCACCACCCCCGCCGGCTGGACCGTCGGCGGGGGTGGCGGCGGCGCCACCGTCGCCGACGTCGCCGGCACCGTCGACCGGAGCCTGCGTCTGACCGACACCTCGACCGCCGCACCGGTCACCGCCACCCGGTCCTTCGGCGCCACCTCCGCCACCGTCGTGGCCAACGCCCGGCTGCGCGCCGCGCAGACCACCGCCGTCATCGGCCTGCACCTGGACAGCGCCGCCGGGCACACCGTCACCGTCGCCATGGACGGCGCCGGCCGCTTCTACACCTACTCCGGCGCCACCCGGGTCGACCTGGGCGCCTACACCGCCAACCGGTGGTACGACGTCCGCGTCGTCGCCCGCCCCGGCACGTCGACCGCCAGCGTGTGGATCGACGGGCAGCGGCGGGCCACCAACCTGTCGTTCCGGGTGGGCGCCACCAGCCTCGCCGCCGTGCAGGTCGGCGTGGCCGCCGGCGACACCGGCACGGCCTGGGTCGACGACGTGCGGACCAGGACCGAGCCGAACCCGGTGAGCTGGCCGCAGGTCGGCACGGTCGCGCCCCGCAGCGCCGCCCAGATCGGCTCCTCCAAACTGATCGTCGGCGCGGAGACCCTGGACCGCGACTACACCGACTACCAGTCCTACAAGGGCTACCTCGGCCCGCTGGGGGCGACCCGGGCCCGGTTCCAGGCCGGCTGGGCCAAGACCGAGAAGGTCAAGGGCAGCTACGACTGGGCCTGGCTGGACACGGTCGTGAACGACGCGGTCTCCCGGGGCGTCCGGCCGTGGTTGCAGACCTCCTACGGCAACCCGATCTACACCGGGGGCGGCGGCGCCGGCCTCGGCGGGCAGGTGCCCAGCTCGGCGGAGGCCCTGGCGGCCTGGGACGCCTGGGTCAGCGCCCTGGTGAACCGGTACAAGGATCGGGTCGACGAGTGGGAGATCTGGAACGAGCCGAACCTCGGCGGGGTCGACACCACGGTGTACGCCGACTTCCTCGTCCGTACCGCCACCCGGATCCGGGCGGCGCAACCGGCTGCGGTGATCTGGTGCTGCGCCCTGGCCGGCGTCGAGCGCTCCTACGCCGACGCGGTGCTGACCCGGGTGCGTTCCCTCGGCAAGCTCGACCTGATCGACGGCATCACCTACCACCCGTACAACCCCAACCCGGACGCCTCCTACGAGCAGGTGCGGCTGCTGCGGGTGACGGCGGACAGCTTCTCGCCCGACCTGCTGATCCGCCAGGGCGAGAACGGGGCGCCGAGCCGGCCGAACAGCTTCGGGGCGCTCGGCGAGCTGAACTGGACCGAGCTGGCGCAGGCCAAGTGGATGCTGCGCCGGACCATCGCCGACCTCGGTCGGGGAATCAGCACCAGCGTCTTCAGCATCTCCGACCTGCACTACCCGTCGAAGGTCAACTCCAAGGGCCTGGTCCGCACCGGCACCGACAGGAAGGTCCGCTACGCCAAGCCGTCCTACTACGCCATCCAGTCGGCGGCCGCGCTCTTCGACGACACGATGACCCCGATCAGCGGGTACGGCTACACCGACGACACCGCCTCCCCGGTGGCGGTGCAGGCGTTCCGCAAGTCCGGCACCGGACGGCAGTCGGTGGCGCTCTGGTTCAACTCGGCCACGCCCGGCGACGACAACACCCGTACGCCGGTCACGGTCACCTTCAGCGCTGGCAGCTTCGCCGACCCGGTCTACGTCGACCCGCGCACCGGCGCGGTCTACGACATCCCGGCGGCGAACTGGTCGCAGTCGGGCACCTCGTACACCTTCACCGGGGTGCCGCTCTACGACTCGCCGATCCTGATCGCCGACCGGTCCGTCATCGGCCTGTGACGGCCGCCGGCCCTCCGGCCGGCCCCCGCTGAGCCGGCGTGGCGGTCCCCGTGCCCACCCTCCACGGGGACCGCCACGCCATCGAGGGAGAGAGACCCGTGACCCTGTCCCCGCCCGTCCTGGCCGAACTGCGGGCGATCGTCGGCGCCGCGAACGTGCACGACGCCGACGGCGACCTCGTCGCCTACGCCCGCGACGCCACCCCGCTGTTCCACCACCGGCCCGACGTGGTCGTCTTCCCCGCCGACACCGCCCAGGTGGCGGCGGTGCTCGCCACCGCCACCCGGCACGGCGTGCCGGTGGTGCCGCGCGGCGCCGGCTCGAACCTCTGCGCGGCCACCGTGCCGCTGCACGGCGGAATCGTGCTGGTGCTGACCCGGCTCGACCGGATCCTGGAGGTCAGCGCCGACGAACTGCTGGCCCGGGTGCAGCCCGGCGTCACCAGCGCCCGGCTGGCCGACGCCGCCGCCGCGCGGGGGCTGCTCTGGGCGCCCGACCCGGGCAGCCGCACCGTCGCCACCGTGGGCGGCACCATCGCCACCTGCGCCGGCGGGCTGCGCGGCCTGAAGTACGGGGTGACCCGCAACTACGTCCTCGGGCTGGAGGCGGTGCTCGCCACCGGCGAGGTGATCCGCACCGGCGGCCGGCTCTGGAAGGACGTGGCCGGCTACGACCTGACCCGACTGCTGACCGGCTCGGAGGGCACCCTCGCGGTGATCACCGAGGCGACCGTGGCGCTGCTGCCCGCGCCTGCGGCGTCGAACACCGGGGTGGCCTACTTCCGTACCCTCGCCGAGGCCGGCGCGGCCGTCGCCGCCGTGATCCGCGCCGGGCTGGTCCCGGCGACCCTGGAGTTCCTCGACCGCGCCTGCATGGACGCGGTGGAGGACTTCGCCGGCCTCGGGCTGCGCGCCGACGCGGGTGCCCTGCTGCTCTTCGGCGACGACGGCTCGCCGGAGACCGTCGAGCGGCACCTGGCGCGGATCGGCGCGGCCTGCGCCGAGGCGGGCGCGATCGAGGTCACCACCGCCCGGGAGGTGGCCCAGGCGGAGGCGCTGCTCGCCGCCCGGCGGTGCGCCCTGCCCGCGCTGTCCCGCCGGGGCGGGGTGACCATCCTGGAGGACGCGACGGTGCCGCGTCCCCGGCTGGCCGAGATGGTCGACCGGATCGACGCGATCGCCGCCCGGCACGGCGTCGCCATCGCCACCTTCGGCCACGCCGGCGACGGCAACCTGCACCCCACCTGCGTGCTGGAGTCCGCCGGGGACGCCGACGCGGTCCGGCGGGCCGAGGCGGCCTTCGCCGACATCTTCGCCGCCGCCCTCGACCTGGGCGGAACGATCACCGGCGAGCACGGGGTGGGCGCGGCGAAGCTGCCGTTCCTCACCGCCCGGCTCGGCGCCGACCAGATGGCCCTGCTGCGGCGGATCAAGACCGCCTTCGACCCGGCCGGCATCCTCAACCCCGGAAAGGTGGGCTCGTGAGCGGGAACTTCTTCGACCCCGGGCAGTTGTCGCGCTGCATCTCCTGCGGCTTCTGCCTGCCGGCCTGCCCCACGTACGCGATGACCGGCGACGAGGCGTCCTCGCCGCGCGGGCGGATCACCCTGATGCGGGCCCTGGAGGAGGGCGTCCTGCCGCCGGACGACGAGACCCTGCGCGAGCAGGCCTCGTTCTGCCTGGGCTGCCGGGCCTGCGAGCCGGTCTGCCCGGCCGGGGTGGAGTACGGCAGCCTGCTGGAGCAGTGGCGGGTGCACCAGTGGCGGGGCCGACGGCGGCCGCTGCTCGCCCGGGCGCTGATCCTGGTCGCCGGGTGGCGTTGGTTGCTGCGCCTGCTCGGCGTGGTGCGCCGCGCGGCCCGCGGCGGCCCGGTGGCCCGGGACGGCGGCGCGCAGCTGATGCTCGGCTGCTTCGAGCGGGGTCTCTACCCCGGCGTCAGCCGGGCCGCCCGGACGCTCGACCCGGAGCTGGCCGTGCCCGCCGGGCAGGGCTGCTGCGGCGCGCTGCACGCGCACAACGGCGACCTGGCCGGCGGCGAGCGGCTGGCCCGCCGCCTCGGCGCGGACCTGCCCGGCACCATCGTGACCACCTCCGGCGGCTGCGCCGCCCACCTCGCCGCCGTGCTGGGCCGGGACCGGGTCCGTGAGCTGTCCACCTGGCTGGCGTCGGACCCGCCGGTGGGCCAGGTGCGGGTCGGCGACCGGCGGGCCCGGGTCGCTCTCCAGGACTCCTGCCACCTGCGCAACGGGTTGGGCGTGCACGCCCAGCCGCGGGCGCTGCTGCGCGCGGTGGCCGACCACGTCGAGCTGCCCTCGGCCGCCACCTGCTGCGGCGCCGCCGGCACCTACGCCCTGCTGCGACCGGCGGACTCCCGGCGGATCCTCGACGCCAAGATCGACGAGATCGAGGCCGCCGGGATCGACTACGTCGTCGCGGTCAACCCGGGCTGCCTGCGCCAGCTGCGGACCGGCCTGCGCCGGCGCCGCTCCGCCGTCCGCGCCGTGCACCTGGCCGAACTCCTCGCCGCCGCGCGCTGAACCCGCGCGCCGTTGTGACGGCGGCGGGCGGGCGTCCCGGTGAGCTGGGGCATCTGGCCAACCCGCGACGGCGGACCCGACGACCGTGCCAGAATCAGCTTCGCCGGCGGTGTGGCAGTCCGGCGGGGACGGCCGGCGCGTCATGCGAGACGCCCCGCGGCCACCGCGGCCCGCCGCTGCTCCCGGCTACCGGCCCGGTCTCGCCGACGGTGCGGCCGTCCACGACCGGTTCGCGCCCACACCTGATGACGGAGAGCCTGGTGGACACTCAGACCGCGACCGGCAGCATGCACGTCGACCTGCTCGTCATCGGCTTCGGCAAGGGCGGCAAGCTTGTGGCCGGGGCCATGGGCCGTCGCGGCAAGCGGGTGGTGATCGTCGAGCGGTCGGACCGGATGTACGGCGGTACCTGCCCCAACGTCGGCTGCATCCCCTCCAAGGGGCTCGTCCACCACTCCCGCAAGCGCCGCCCGGACGACCCCCCGCAGGAGTTCTACGAGCGGGCCGTGCACAAGGTCCAGGACGTCCGGGAGATGATGCGCAGCGGCAGCTTCGCGGCGTTCGACGGTGTGGACAACATCTCGGTCGTCACCGGTCCCGCCACCTTCGTCGATTCGCACACCGTCCGGGTGGACTCCGGTGGCGATCCGCTCACCATCAGCGCCGAGACGATCCTGATCAACACCGGTTCCGAGCCGATCATCCCCGACATCCCCGGCCTGCGCGCGAGCACCCACACCACGGACAGCACCGGTCTGATTGAGAACCCGACCCTGCCCGGCCGGCTGGCGATCATCGGCGGCGGATACCTCGGCCTCGAGTTCGCCTCCATCTACCGGCAGTTCGGCTCCCAGGTCACGGTCTTCGAGATGGCCCCGAAGATCCTGCTGCGCGAGGACGACGACGTCGCCGCCGCCGCCGAGGCCATCCTCACCGGCGAGGGCATCGAGATCGTGGCGGGCGCGCGGGTCACCGAGGTCCGCGACACCGACACCGGCGCCACCGTCAGCTACGAGCGGGACGGCCGGCAGCACACCCTGGAGGTCGACACCATCCTCGCCGCCCCCGGCCGCGCGCCGGCGACCCGTGGCCTCGGCCTGGACGCCGCCGGGCTGCGGACCACCGAACGGGGGGCGGTGGAGGTCGACCAGCACCTGCACACGAGCCAGCCGCACATCTACGCCCTCGGCGACGTCAACGGTGGCCAGCAGTTCACCTACATCTCCCACGACGACAGTCGGATCGTCCTGGACCAACTCGTCGGCGAGGGGCGTCGGTCGCTGCCCGACCGGGTCGCGATTCCCCACACCCTGTTCATGACCCCACCGCTGGCGACCGTGGGGCTGAAGGAGAAGGAGGCCGTCGCCGCCGGCCACCGCGTGAAGATCGCCAGCCGGCCGGTGGTCGACATCATCGGGATGCCTCGCGCCCCTGCCGTCGAGGAGACCCGGGGTTACATGAAGTTCGTGATCGACGCCGAGACCGACCAGATCCTCGGCGCCGCCCTGCTGAGCATCGACGCCCAGGAGCTGATCAACACGGTGGCGCTGGCCATCCGGCACGGCATCACCGCCACCGACCTGCGCGACGCGATCTACAGCCATCCCAGTTCGACCGAGGCGTTCAACGACCTGCTCGGCACCACCCTGCCGGCCGAGGAGCGGCTACCCGCCGGGGCCTGACGGCGACGCCCCGACCCTCCGCCGAGGATCGGGGCGCCGCGCACAGCCGGTCGATGCTGGGACGGGGCGGCGTCGCCGCCGCGGGCTCAGCGCTGGCGGAACGACTGCCGGACCACGCCGCCGACCAGCGCGCACCAGGTGCTGGTGCTGACCTTGCCGGTGAGCGGCAGGCCGTGCAGCCGCTGGATGTCCTCGACGGCCTTCTTCGTCGCGTGGTCGTACTCGCCGGTGACGGTGACCTCGGCGTAGCCCTTCCAGTTGAGGATGAACTGCACCGCCTCGACCGGCAGGCCGGTCGCGTCCTTCTCCAGCTCCGGGGCGAGCGTCTCCCAGGTGGGGCCGGTGATGGTGGCGTCGACGTCGACCGGGATGGCGTTGCGGGCCTGCCAGTCCTGCACGGCGGCGATGGTGGCGGCGTCGAAGGCGCTGTTCGGCGTGACCGCGTAGCCGCGGTGGGCGAGCAGGTACTGGGCGACCCGGACGGCGGGGGAGCTGACGAAGCGCCACAGGTCCGGCCAGCGGCGGGCCGGCACGTCGGCCAGGTCGGTGCCGAGCTTGCGGAACACCTGGCGGCGCACGTCCGGGAAGAGCCGGTAGAAGGCCGCGCCCGGGCAGAGGGTGGTGCGGAAGTCCCAGTGGCCGAAGATGTCGTGCGCGTGCAGGCCGTACTGCTGGCAGATGGTGGTGCAGAGCCGTACCAGCGAGTCGAGCAGCTCCTCCGGCGGCGTCTCGGTGACGTAGGTGCCCTCGTTCTCGATGCCGATCGACCGGCCGTTCTCCCCGGGGCAGTGGGCCGAGACCATCTGCCGGTCGCCGGCCTGGAGCCGCTCCAGGCTGCCGCGCCGCCCCTCCATCACGTAGCCGCCCCGGCTGATCGTGAAGTGCTGACCGGTGTCGGACCAGCCGTTGCCGTCCATGTGCAGGTCCTGGCAGTCCCGGGCGAGCTTGATCGCCTGCGCCTCGGAGTAGTCCGTGACGTTCGGGAAGGCCATGTGGTGCACGATGATCTTGTTGGTGGGGATGGCGCTGATCACCAGCGGGCTGGCCGGTGGGCGGGCGCCCCACTCGTCGCAGCTGTAGATCCAGTCGAGGTCCGCGCCGGGGTCGGCCTGCGCGGTGGCCGGAAAGGCCAGTTCGGACCCGACGACCGCGACGGTGGCCGCGCCCAGGCCGGCGCGGAGCAGGGTACGACGGTCGTATGCGGGCTGGTCGACGTGCATGGCATCTCCTCGGCGGGGGCCGGCGGGGCTGGGGGGGCGATGAAAAGGAACTCCAACGGTCGTGCGTGACGTGGAGGATATTGCCATCGACGGCCGGAGCGCTAGAGGCCCACGTTGATCAGTTGCGAATGGACCGACCCTGGCCCGCGAGGGTCGACGCGGCGCGGGATCGCGTCGCGGTGGAGGCTGGGGTCAGTCGCCGGCCGTCGCCGGCCGGGCGCGGCCGCGGCGGGCCAGGGAGGCTCGGCGCATCTTGACGTAGTTGCCGCACCCGGCCATGGAGCACCAGCGGCGGGCCTGGTTGCGGGAGGCGTCGTAGTAGGCCCAGCGGCACGTGTCGCGGTCGCACACCTTGAGCCGCGGCCACGTGTGGTCCTCGCCGCACCGCCGGATCGCGTTGACGAGCTGCGCCAGGGCCTGGTCGAAGGCGGTGGCTCCGGCGGCGACGAACTGGTGGCCGCCGTCGGTGAAGGTCAGCCGGACGGGCACCCCGGCCAGGGCCTGGTTGAGCGCCGCGACCGCCGTGGGATCGGTGGGGTGACCGGCGTGGCCCAGGAGTACCGCGCGCAGACCCTCCCGAATCGTCCTGGCGACGGCGAGGTCCGCCGGGCGCAGGCGCGCGTCGGCGCGGATCAGCCCCTGCGCCGCGAACCAGTCGCGCAGCCGGTCGGGCGTGGTCAGGGACTCCTCGTCGACCTGCGGCTCGAAGGTGTTGACGAAGTCGCGTACCAGTCGGGCGGCGGGCGGGACCGCTGCCTCCTCCGTCACGGGCGACCTCCCTCGTCACACCAGCGTAATGCCTTGACAGGTGTGACTGGCTCTTGCCATGGTCTCTTGTGTACACCGGCAAAACGGTTTCGCCGGTGTGAGATGCCGGGGCGGCACGGGCGGGAGGGGGAGTCATGGGTGCCACGCTCAGGGACGTGGCACGGCTCGCCGACGTGTCGGTGAAGACGGTCTCCAACGTCGTGAACGGCTATCCCCACGTCAGCGCGGCCGTCCGCCACCGGGTCCGGGCGGCGGTCGAGGAACTCGGCTACCGGCCCAACGCCGCCGCGCGCCACCTGCGCACCGGACGCAGCGGAATGCTCGCCCTGGTCGTGTCGGCGGTCGACCTGCCGTACGCCGACGAACTCGCGCGGGAGGTCACCGACGCCGCCGCGCGGCGCGGCTACCGGGTCAGCGTCGAACAGATCGCGGCCGACCCGGAGCCCTCACCCGCCCGCCCGACGCCGGTCGACGGGGTGCTGCTGGGCGCCGCTGCCCCGGCGCCCAGGCTGGTCGAGGCGCGCGCCGCGGCCGGGACCCCGGTCGTGCTGCTCGGCGAGAGCGGCGACGGGCGCTGCGACCACGTCGCGATCGACCACGCCCGCGCCGCCCGGGACGCGACCGAGCACCTCCTGGCCTCGGGCCGGCGCGACATCGCCGCCATCGGCGCCCACCCACCCGGCTCCGCCGCCACCGCCCAGCCGCGCACCGCCGGCTACCGGGCGGCGATGCGCCGCGCCGGGCTCGCACCGCCGCCGGGATACCTGCGACCGGCCCGGCGCCACCGGCGCGCCGACGGCTACCGCGCCGCGCGGGAGCTGCTGGACCACCGGCGGCGCCCGGACGCCCTCTTCTGCTTCTCGGACCTGTTGGCGATCGGCGCCATGCGGGCCGTCTTCGATGCCGGACTCAGCGTTCCCGAGGACCTCGCCGTCATCGGCGTCGGCGACCTCGAGGAGGGGCGCTACTCCCGCCCGGCCCTGAGCACCGTCTCGGCCGACACCGCCTTCATCGCCCGCGAGGCCGTCGCCCGGATCGTCGCCCGGATCAGCCACCCGGACGCCGCCGTCGTCCAGGTCACCGCCCCGCACGCGGTGCTGGCGCGGGAGAGCTGCGGCGTCACGGCCTCAGCGCGGGCGGGCCGTGGCGGTCCGGGGCGGGGCGGGCGCGGGTAGTCGCGGTCAGCCGCCGGCGGCGAACCGGTCCAGGGCGCGCACGACGTGGTGCCGCGTCTCGGCGGTGCCCAGGTGTCCCGCCTCCTCGACCACGATCAGCTCCGAGTCCGGCCAGGCCTGGTGGAGCTCCCACGCGGTGACGATCCCACCGCCCAGGTCGAGCCGGCCGTGGATCAGCACGCCGGGGATGCCGGCCAGCCGGTGCGCGTCGCGTAGCAGCTCGCCCTCCTCCAGCCAGACGCCGTGCGAGAAGTACCAGGAGCAGATCCGCACCATGGCGGTGCGGGCGGCCGACGGGCGGTCGCCGTACGGGTTGTGCGCGCCCTTCGTCTCCGCCGAGACCACCGCGTCCTCCCAGGCGCACCAGTCGATGGTGGCCCGCTCCCGCACCGCCGGGTCGGGGTCCTCCAGCAGCCGGGCGTACGCGGCCACCACGTCGCCGTCGCGCGGGGTGCCCGGGGCGCCGGCGAGGAAGCGGTCCCACTGCTCGGGGAAGAACCGGCCGACTCCCCGGTAGAGCCAGTCGATCTCCGAGCGGCGGCTCATGGTGACGGCGGCGATGACGATCGCGGAGACCCGGTCGGGGTGCCGCTCGGCGTACGCGAGGATGAGGGTGGACCCCCACGAGCCGCCGTGCAGCAGCCAGCGGTCGACGCCCAGGTGCTCGCGCAGCCGTTCCATGTCGGCGACCAGGTGGTGCGTGGTGTTGTGCCGCATCGGCGTGGCCGGGTCGCTCGCGTGCGGCGTGCTGCGGCCGCAGCCGCGCTGGTCGAACAGGATCACCCGGTAGCGGTCCGGGTCGAAGAAGCGGCGGACCTCGGTGCCGCAGCCCGACCCCGGCCCGCCGTGCACGACGAGGGCGGGTGTGCCGTGCGGGTTGCCGCAGGCCTCCCAGTGGACGGCGTTGCCGTCACCGACGTCGAGCATGCCGTGCTCGTACGGTTCGATCGGCGGATACCGCTCGTCCATCGCGCCTTCCCCTCGGCCAGATACAACAGCGCTGTTACATTACGCCACATGTCCGAACGCCCGCCCGGCCCGGAACTGCTCGGCACCCGGCTGCGCCACCTGCTGGAGCTGCTCGACGGGGCCGTCGCCGCCAGCTACGCCGATGTGGGCCTGCCCGGGTTCCGGCCCCGCTTCACCCCGGTGATCCGGGCGCTGGCCCGGACCGGCCCCGCCGCGATCCGCGACCTGGCCCGGGCCACCGGCGTGACGCACTCCGCCGCCAGCCAGACGGTGGCGCAGATGGCGAGGGAGGGCCTGGTCACCCTCGCTCCCGGGGACGACGGCCGGCAGCGCATCGTCCACCTGACCGGCCGCGCCGAGTCGCTGCTGCCGGTGCTCGACGCGGAGTGGGCGGCGACCACCGAGGCGGCCGGCAGGCTCGAGGCGGAGCTGTCGTACCCGCTGAGCCGGGTCGTCGACGAGGCGCTCGCCGCCCTGGGTCGGCGTCCGATGCGCCAGCGGATCGCCGACGTGCTGTCCGAGTCCACGACCTGACCGACCCGACGGCCGCACGGGCACACCGGACGTGGGCCGGCAGGATGCGGGCATGGCCGGTGCCGGGGTGGGTATGCGCGGCGCCGGGAGGCGGGCGCCTCCGGGATCGAGGGGGTCATGGGAGCCGCCACCGGTGTCGTCGGCCTGGTCATCGTCGTCGCCGTCGTCGCGCTGCTGCTGGCGCTGAGCGTACGGATGGTGCAGCAGTACCAGCGGGGCATCGTGTTCCGCTTCGGACGGGTGCTGGAGGGGATCCGGGAACCCGGGCTGCGGTTCATCGTGCCGATCGCCGACCGGATGGTCCGGGTCAGCATGCAGACCACCGTCATCGGGGTACCCGCCCAGGGCGCCATCACCCGCGACAACGTGACCCTCACCGTCGACGCGGTCGTCTACTACCGGGTCGTCGACCCGGTGAAGGCGCTGGTCAACGTCCACGACTACCCGTCGGCGGTGCTCCAGGTGGCGCAGACCGCGTTGCGGTCGGTCATCGGCAAGGCCGACCTGGACACGGTGCTCGGCGACCGGGACCGGGTCAACGCCGAACTCAAGGCCGTGATCGACGCGCCCACCGAGAAGCCGTGGGGGCTGCTGATCGAGCGGGTGGAGGTGAAGGACGTCTCGCTGCCGGAGGGGATGAAGCGCTCGATGTCCCGGCAGGCGGAGGCGGAGCGGGAACGCCGGGCCCGGGTCATCGCGGCCGACGGCGAGTTCCAGGCGTCGCGGCGGCTTGCCGACGCCTCGCGGGCGATGGCCGAGACGCCCGGGGCCTACCAGCTGCGGCTGCTGCAGACCGTGGTGGACGTGGCGGCGGAGAAGAACAGCACCCTGGTGATGCCCTTCCCGGTGGAGCTGCTGCGCTTCTTCGACCGGTTGGCGCCCGGCGGCGCCGGCCCGGTGGGTCCGGCGGAGTCGGCGGAGTCGGCGGAGCCGCCGCTGCCGAGCGTCGCCGGGGACGGCCACCGCCGCGAGGAGCGGCGCTGACGGGACAGCGCATATACCGGTAGCGGATATATGCTGTCGCCATGAGTGACGCCCCGATGCGGGAACCCACGTTCCTGATCCTCACCGCCCTGGCGGAAACCCCCCAGCACGGCTACGGCGTGGTGGAGGACGTCCTGCGCATCTCCGACGGCCGGGTCCGGCTCCGGGCCGGCACCCTCTACGCCGTGCTCGACCGGCTGCGCGCCGACGGACTGATCGAGGTGGACCGGGAGGAGGTCGTGCAGTCCCGGCTGCGCCGCTACTACCGGCTCACCGCGCTGGGCGCCCGCCGGCTGGCCGAGGAGGCCGCCCGGCTGCGGGCCAACGCCGACGCCGCCGCGGCCCGGCTGCGCCGCCGGGACCTGCTGCCCTCCGGCGGTGCCGCGTGACCCACCGCGACCTGGAGACCCGCTACCGTCGGCTGCTCGCCGTCCACCCCTGGGAACACCGCCGGGTGTACGAGGAGGAGATGCTCGCCGTGCTGCTGGCCGGCGCCCGACCGGGGCAACGCCGGCCCTCACCCGCCGAGACGGTCGACCTCGTCGCCGCCGGCCTGCGCGCCCGGCTGCGGATCACCGCGCGCGGGCTGACCGACCCCGCCTGGGCCGACGCCTCCGCCGTCACCGGCCTGGTCACCGGCCTGATGCTCCTCGCCCTGGCCGGGCACGCGCTGCTCACCCGGCTGGCCGTCGACCCCCGGCTGCCCCCGACCGCCGTCGTGCCCGGCGCCGACGCGGTCGACTGGCTACGGCTGCTCGGCTGGGCCGGGGTCTGCCTCGCCGCGCTGCTCGGCCGGCGGCGGGTCGCCGCCGCGCTCGCCGCCACCGGCGTGCTCGCCTGGGCGGTGCTGGTCGCGCCGCAGGTCACCGACAACCCCACCTACGTGGTCGACACCCTGCCGCAGCTCCTGCTCGCCGTGGTCACGGCCGGTGCCCTCGTCGTGTCGGCGCCCGGCCGCCGCGCCGTCGAGGTGCTGGGGGTGCGCCGGCTCGTCGTCCTCGCCGCCGCACCGCTGACCATGGCGGCGGTGCTGCTGCTCAACCGGCACACCAGCCCCGCGTTCGACAACACCGGCCCGACCACCCTGTACGTGCTTTACGGTCTCGAGGCCGGTGCCGAGTGGGTGATCTGGCTCTACGTCGCCGCCCTGGCCGGCGCCGCGCTCGCCCTGCTCGGCAGCCTCGCCACGCTCGCCCCGCCGGTACGACGACGCGTGGTCGTCCTGCTCATGCCGGTGCCGGCGCTGATCGTGTCCATCGACACGACGCTCGGCGGGTGGATGACGTCCACCCGGCACCTGGGTCACGCGATCCCGCTCGTGCCGGCCCAGTGGGCCCTGCTCGTGCTGGTGCCCCCGGTGACCTTCCTGGCCGGGGTGCTGATCGTCCGGCGTCGGGAGGAGACCCTGCGGATGCTGCGCCTCGGCCGGGCCGCGGACCGCGAGCGGCCCGCCGACTGAGCGGCCCGCCGACTGGGCGGCACCCGGTCCCGGCCCGCCGTCGTCCGGACCCGGGGAAGGCAACGGTTGCGTGAATGGACCACAATGCTCGGGTGCCCCTGATCCGTGTCCATTTCCGACCGAGTGGGGAGACCGTCGCGTGACCGGCGACTGGCAGCTGTCCGGCTACACCCCGGTCCGGCAACTCGGCGCCGGTGCCTCCGGCCGGGTGCTGCTGGCCACCCACGACGCGACCGGCACTCCCGTCGCGATCAAGTACCTGACCCGCGCCGTCGGTGACGACCCGTCGTTCCGGGAAGCCTTCCGCGCCGAGGCCCGCCTGCTCGTCGAGGTCGACGACCCGAACGTGTCCCGGCTCTACGAGTACGCCGAGTCGCCGGCCGGCGCGGCCATCGTGATGGAACTCGTCAACGGCGTCAGCCTGCGGCAGATGCTCCGCGCCCACGGCCCCACCGAGCCGGAGGCGGCGCTCTGCGTCCTCAAGGGCTCCCTCGCCGGGCTCGCCGCCGCGCACGCCCGTGGCGTGGTGCACCGCGACTACAAACCCGAGAACGTGCTGGTCGGCGTCGACGGGCGGAGCAAGCTCGCCGACTTCGGCATCGCCGTGCCGGTGGGCGAGGACTCCGGCGGGTCGGTCAGCGGCACCCCCCGTTACCTGGCCCCCGAACAGTGGACCGGCGCGCCGGCCGGTCCCGCCTGCGACATCTACGCCGCCACGGCCACCTTCTACGAGTGCCTCACCGGCCGCCCCCCGTACGACGGGCGGGACCTGATCACCCTGCGCGACCAGCACACGCAGGCGCCGATCCCCACCGATCCGGCCCCGCCGCCCGTGCACGACCTGCTCCGGCAGGGCATGGCCAAGCAGCCCGCCGACCGACCGCAACCGGCCGACGTCTTCCTCGCCCGGTTGGAACAGGCCGCCGGCGACGCGTACGGCGAGGACTGGGAGGAGCGGGGCCTGCGCGAGCTGGCTCGCCGGGCCGCCCTGCTCGCGGCGCTCTTCCCGTTCCCCGACCGGGTCGACGGCACCACCAGCCTGGCCAGCACCACCCTCGGTGCCGAGCAGCCGACGCCGGCGCGCGGCAGGGGCCGGGGCGCGCTGCTCGGGATCGGACTGGTTGCCGCCCTGCTCGTCGGGGGAGCGGGCCTGACCTACGCTGCCCGGAACGACTCGTCGGCGTTGACCGCGGCGGGCAAGGGCTCCTCCGCCATCACCCTGCTCACCCCGAGCCCGCCCACCGCCGCGCCGGCCAGCACGGGCGCGCCGTCCCCTTCCGGCGCCACCGCCGATTCCAGCGAGAGCGCCGGCGCCAGGGCGACGCCCACCCCCCGCCGCACCGCGATTTCCGGCTCGCTCCCGCCGGCCAGTCCGTCGGCGCCGCAGGACGCCACCGCGCCGATCGTCGGCAAGGTCGACGCCAGCCCCACCCAGCTCGAACCCCGGGGGTGCCCGTTCGGGGACCGGTCGAGCACGGTCACCGCGACCGTCTCCGACGACCGCACCACCGCGGACAAGCTGCGCGTCGTCTTCCGCTACACCCTGGAGGGCGTCACCCGTGAGGTGCCCATGGGGCCCGTCGGGAGCGACGTGTTCCAGGGCACCCTGGGCGACCTGCCCGCGCCGAGGTCGGACACCCGCATCCCGATCGAGGTGACCGCCGTTGACGCCGCCGGCAACGCCTCCCCGCCGGCGGGACCGGTGTACGTGTCGCTCGACTCGCTCTGCGTCCTCGGCTAGGGGACGGCCGTGCAACCACGACGGTCCGTGACGGAAGGTGAACCGGGATGACCACGCCGGACGAGCGGGGCGGGGCGCTGCCCGCCCGGGACGAACCCACCGCCCACCTGTCGGAGGTGCCGGAGCGGCCGACCGCACGGCCGACGCCCGGGCCACGGTCGGCCGGAGAACCCACCGTGCAGCTGGCAGCGGGCGAGCCGACCGCCCACGTCGCGGCGGGTGACCTCGCCGGTGACGCGACCGTGCGGCTGACGGCGGCGGAGGCCACCACCCTCGGCCGCGTCGACGAGACCGTGCGGCGGGAACCGGTCGCGGTCACCCACCTCGACGACACCACCGCCGGGGCGACCGCGTCGACGGTCGGCGCGGCGGCCACCGGCCGGGGCGTACCGGCTGCTGCGGCGCCGGTCACCCACGTCGGCGAGGTGCGGTTCGGGCCGGGCGTGCCGGCGGCTCCCGCCTGGCCGGTGGCGGCGCCGCGCCGGTCCCGCCCGCTGCGCCGGCGGATCACCGCCGTGCTCTCCGCGCTGCTCACCGTGGCGCTGGTCGCCGCGGTCGGGTTCTGGCTGTGGGAGCGGCTCAGCCCACTGGAGGTCACCGGTGTGCGGGTGGCCGTGCCGCAGCCCGCCGGCAACCGGTGCGACGTGACCGTGGAGGTGGTGGCCACCGTGGACACCAACGGCCGGGGCGGCGTCATCGAATACCAGTGGCTTCGCTCCGGCTCGTCGCCCGGCGCGATCCTCACCGAGCGCACCGGTTGGCGACAGCGGACCGCGACGTTCACCCTGAAGTGGACGTTCAGCGGCGTCGGCAGCACCACCGAGACGGCCACCGTCAACATCGTCTCGCCCACCCCGACCCAGGCCGCGACGCAGGTCAGCTACACCTGCCGCCGGCCGTGAGAACGTTTCCCCGGATCCGGGCCGGGGTAGGTCCCGGACCGACCGACCCGACGGACCGTGTGGAGGGCCTACATGAAAGACAACTTCGGCGACGCGGTAGGTGACGCCCTCCGCGCCGTGATGCTCTTCCTGCCCAAGGCCGTCGCCTTCGTGGCGATCCTGGTGGTGGGCTGGCTGATCGCCAAGGCCGTGCTGAAGATCGTGGACAAGGTGCTCGAGCGGGTGCACTTCGACAAGGCGGTCGAGCGGGGCGGTATCAAGACCGCGCTGGCCCGCTCCCGCTACGACGCCAGCGACATCGTGGCCAAGCTCGCCTACTACGGGGTCCTGCTGGTCACCCTCCAGCTCGCCTTCGGCATCTGGGGGCCGAACCCGATCTCCGACCTGATCGCGGGGGTCATCGCCTGGCTGCCGCGGGCGTTCGTCGCGATCGTCATCGTGGTGGTGGCCGCCGCGATCGCCACCGCCGTGAAGGACATCATCAGCAGCGCCCTCGGCGGCCTCTCCTACGGGCGGGTGCTGGCCAACATCGCCTCGGTGTTCCTCCTCGGCCTGGGCGTCATCGCCGCGCTCAACCAGATCGGTGTCGCCACCGCGGTGACCACCCCGGTGCTGATCGCCGTCCTCGCCACCATCGGCGGCATCCTGATCGTCGGTGTCGGCGGCGGGCTGGTCCGGCCGATGCAGAGCCGGTGGGAGTCCTGGCTGACCCGCGCCGAGCAGGAGTCGCAGCTGATCGCGACGCACGCCCGGGCGTACCAGGCCGGCAAGCGGGACGTGCGCGCCCACCTGGCGCCGCCGGTCACCGCGTACGACGAGGCCGAGCGCACCCAGCCGGTGCCCCGCGACGACGACGCGGACCGTACCCAGGTGGTGCCCCGCGCCGACGAGGCGGAGCTGACCCAGCCGGTCGCCCCGTACGCCGGCCCGGACGCCACCCAGCCGGTGGCGCCGCGGCAGTCGACCCCGACGCACGACGAGCCGACGCCGGCCGACAACGAGTCCACCATGATCATCCCGCAGGGGGACGTCGACAGGTCCCGCCGCTGACCGATCCGCGCCGACCGGGGTGGGGCCCAGCAGGGGTCCCACCCCGGTTCGCGTCCGGCCGGCGTCCCGCGTAACGGGATCGCCGCCGGGCCCGACGCCGTTTAGCATCGGCGGCATGACCTGGCGATGTTGATCCGTAACCGAAGGCCGCACCCGCGGGCCACCGCGGACGCCGTACCTCTCCGGCGTCCGTACCGTCCCGTGGAAAGGCCGTCATGCCCATCACCGCCACGCGGGTGTCCGACCCCCGCGTCCGCCGCCTCGCGGCCACGCTCTACGCCTACGCGTTCCTCACCGACTGCGTGCTGCTCTACCCGGTCTACGCGCTGCTGTTCAGCGACACCGGCCTGTCGATCGGCGAGATCTCCGCGCTCTTCGTGATCTGGTCGGCGACCAGCATCGTGCTGGAGGTGCCCTCCGGCGCCTGGGCCGACGCGGTCTCTCGCCGGCTGCTGGTCTGCCTGGGGCCGGTGCTCGCCGGCGCCGGCTTCGCCCTGTGGGTGCTGACGCCGTCCTGGTGGGCGTTCGCCGTCGGGTTCGTCCTCTGGGGAGCCGGCGGGGCGCTCACCTCCGGCGCCCTCGAAGCGCTGGTCTTCACCGAACTGGACCGCCTCGGCGCCGCCGGCCGGTACGCCCGCACCATGGGCCGGGCGAAGACGGCCGGGGTGCTCGGCGCCCTCGCCTCGATCGCCCTCGCCGGTCCGGTGCTCGCCCTCGGCGGCTACCCGGCCGTCGGCGCGGCCAGCGTCCTGGCCGGCCTGCTGGCCGCCGCCGTCGCCACCCGCCTGCCCGAACACCGCCCGGCAGCGGCCGCGCCGCCGGGCGCCCCGGACGACGGCGACGAGCTGGGCTGGCTCGCGAGCCTACGGGCCGGGCTCGCCGAAGCCCGGGCCGACCGACGGGTACGCGCCGCGCTGCTGCTGGTCCCGGCGGTGAGCGCCGTCTGGGGCGCCCTCGACGAGTACACGCCGCTGCTGGCCCGGGACACCGGCGTCGCCGGGTCGACGGTGCCGCTGCTGCTCCTGCTCCTCTGGGTCGGGGTCACCGCGGGTGGGCTGCTCGCCCCGGCGGGGGCGCGGCTGACCACCCGCGGGTACGCCGCGCTGGTTGCCGTCGCCGCTGGGGCGCTGGCCGCCGGAGCGCTGGTCCGGCACCCGGCCGGCTTCGCGCTGATCGGCGTCGCGTTCTGCGCCTTCCAGCTGGCGACGGTGCTCGCCGACGCCCGGTTGCAGGCCCGGATCGCCGGGCCCGGCCGGGCCACGGTCACCTCGGTGGCGGGAATGGCCACCGACGTCGCCGTCATCGCCGTCTACGGCGGCTACGCCCTGCTCGCCGCCGCGGGCGGCAACGCGTTCGCCTTCGCGGTGGCGGCCGTGCCGTACCTGGTGGTGGTGCTCTGGTTGCTGCGTCCGGCGGACGGGCAGCCGCCGCCTCGGGCGCTGCCGGAGCCGGTGGCCGGGCACGGCGGCCGGCCGGTCTGACCCGCAGCGTTCCGCTTTCGGCCCTCGGCCCCGCCTCGGCCTGGCCCCGCCCTGGCCCCGCCCCGGCCCTGGCGTCGGGGCGCGCGGTCGTCCTTGGCTGACCTGGTCGGTGCCTGCCGGCTGTTGGCAGGGACGGTGGTGCGTGCCGCGTCGACGGCGTGGGGAGGGGATGCCGGGTGAGGCGTGATACCTCAGGGGCATCAATATGCCTGTGAGGTATCACGCCTCTGCTGGTGTCCGATTCCGTTCGGGCCAGGGGGCGGAGCGGCCCTGGGCGCGCCCGGTCAGGCAGTCGCCGGCTGGTGCCGGTTCACTTCCCGGACTCCAGCAGTTGCTTGAGCGCGGCCAGCCGGTCCCGCCAGTAGCCCTTGAGCCGGGCCGCCTCCTCGGCGTCGGCGAGCTTCTCGTGCACCACCGCCACCTGTGCCTTCGCCTCGCCCTTCGCGGTGAACCCGGCCACGATCCGGGTCGGCCCGCCCGCCCAGTCGGCGCGGAAGGTCTTCGGCGCGGTCGCCGTCCGTACCCGGATCTCCACGTCGGGCAGCCACCGCCGGCGCAGCGTCTCGTCGGCGAACGCCTCGAACAGACGCTGCACCGGTACGGCCACCGTCCGGCTGCCGCCGGCCTCCCACCGGCCGTCGCGACGCTGCCCGGGGGCGCGGAGCCCGCGCGCCTGCTCGTACCCGACAGTGAGGGCCTGCGCCCACCAGCCGGGCACCTCGTGGGCGGTCACCAGCCAGCGGGCGATCTCGGTGTGGGTGCGCTGGGTCCCGCCCCACTCGTCGAGCAGGGTGAACCATCCGTCCCAGGTGCGGCCGGTGCGTTCCCGGATCATCGCCTCGGAGATCCGGTCGGTCTGTCCGGCCCCGGCGGCTGGCGCGGAGATCCCGGCCGCCGCCGGGCCCGACTCGGCGGAAGCGGCCGGGGCCGGTTCGACGGAACCGCCCGGCGTCGGGGCCGGTTCGGCGGGACCGGCCGGCGTCGGGACCGCCTCGGCCGGCGGCTGGCCCGCCTCGGCCGGCGTCGGGACCGCCTCGGACGGGGGCTGGGGCGACTCGGCGGGTGTGGCTCCGGTGAGCAGGTGCCGGCGGGCGGTCGTGTAGCTTTCGCCGGTCTTGTCCATCCGGGCGCGGATCCGGGACTTGAAGGTCTTCTGGCGCGTCATCACATGCTCCCTGTCGACGGCGCGGCCGTGGGACTCACGCTCCCGTTGACCCCGCCGTTGCCTGGGCATGCGGCACGGCGTCCCGAGGACCCGAGGTCCCCTCTGCCTCCGCGACGCCGGCGGCGTGAGCACCGGTAAGGAGGTTGGGCGCGGGACGGCGCCGAGGTCATGTTAACCCGGGGCCGGCGGCGTCGGCGAGCAGGTCGGCCCGTCAGTCGGGCAGGGCGTCCAGGTAGACCCAGCGGCCGTCCTCGCGGACGAATCGGCTGCGTTCGTCGAGCGTCCCCGCCCGTCCCGACTCGCGGTAGTGCGCCCGGAACCGCACGGTGCCGGTGGTGTCGAAGAGGCCACCGGCGTCGGTGTCCAGGATCTCCAGCCGGGTCCACCGCTCGCCGGGGTCCAGGCGCAGCCGGGCGGGCCGGGTCGTGGAGTGCCAGCTGCGCAGGAGGTAGTCGGCGTCGCCGACGGCGAAGGCGCTGAACCGGGAGCGCATCAGCGCCTCGGCCGTCCCGGCCGTGCCCTCGCCGCGGTGTACCGGGCCGCAGCAGTCGGCGTACGGCAGCCCGGAGCCGCACGGGCAGGGCCGGTTCGGGTCGTCGGCCGCGCTCCGGCGGGCTCCTCGTTTCGCCACCCGGCCATCCTGCCCCACCCGGCCCGCACCCGGACCGGCAGGCAGGCGGTTCCGGCGCTCCGGAACCGACGAGCGATGGCCGGGGCGGGCCCGCTCGGGCAGGGGCGGGCCAGGAGGACCGGTCAGCCGAAGACCGCGGCGAACGGGCGGCGGTTCGCCTCGTCCGGCACCGCGAAGACCACCAGGTCGAACCGGCCCGCGTACGGGCCGTCCGGGCCGAGCAGGGCGGCGAACGCGCCGGCCACCTGGACCGGGTCGTTGCGGAACATCCCGCACCCCCAGGCGCCGAGGACCAGCCGCCGGTGCCCGTGCGCCAGCGCCACGCCGAGCACCCGCCCGGCCCGGCGCCGCAGCATCCCACCCAGGTCGGCCGGCTCCCGCAGCGCGCCCGCGTTCGGCGCCGCCGCGGTCAGGAACGCCATCCGGTAGGGCGGCACCAGTCGCCCGGAGTCGTCCCGGAACACCGGCACGTCGGGGGAGTAGATCACCCGGTCGCTGTAGAGCGGGTCCCGGTGCTCCCGGTGGTACGCGTAGAACTCCGGCACCGTCCGCAGGGCGGCGGCCAGCGCCGACGACCGGGCGAGGCTCTCCTCCTGGGCGTGCGCGCCGGTGGCGTACCCGCCGCCCGGGTTCTTCGCCGAGGCGAAGTTCAGGCAGGCGACCTGGTCCGGGCCGGCCACGGCCAGCCGGTGGCCGGCGGCGAGGCTGGTCTCGCCGGTCACCTCCACGCTCGACGGTCCGGCCGGGCCCGGTTCGGGCAGCGGCTCATCGGGCAGGTGCAGGGTCGACGGCGGCACCGCGCCGTAGTCGCCCGCCGCGACGAGGCGGTCGGTCTCGGCGGCCAGCGCCGCCCGCTCGGTCCGGTTCACCGGCCCATCATGCCGGCCCGACCGAGAAAGGTCCGTCCCGGACCGGCGTGACCCGGTCCGCCACGGACCGGCGTGGCTCAGTCGAACGCCACCGGCAGCGGCACCGGTCGCTTCGCCACCCGGTCGTCGCCGGAGGAACGGCCCCGCAGGTGCCGGGCCACCCACGGCAGCAGATGCCGGCGACCCCAGGCCAGCTCGGCCCGCAGCACCTCTTGCCCGCGCCGACGCGGCGCGAGGTCCAGCGGGCGGGTCCACGAGTCGTCGTACCCAGGCAGGCCGGCGGTGTGGGCGAGCGCCGCGGCGATCCGCTCGTGTCCGGCGCTGTTGGCGTGCAACCGGTCCTCGCTCCACAGCCGCGGGTCCGACGCGACCGGGTGCGCGGCGAAGTCCAGCAGCGTGGCGCCGGTGTCGGCGGTGACCCGGCGCAGCGCCGCGTTGAGCGCGACGATGCGCCCGCGCAGCGGGCGGGCCAGCGGCATCACCGGCACCGGGTCGGGCAGGGTGAAGGTCAGCACGGTCGCGCCCTGACCGACCAGGGCCCGCTGCATCGTCGCCACGTCCGCGGCGATCCGGCCGGCGTCGAAGGAGGGGCGCAGCACGTCGTTCATCCCGGCCACCACCGTGCACAGGTCCGGGGCGAGGTCGAGGGCGACGGGCAGCTGCTCGGCGAGGATCTTCGCGGTGGTCCGGCCCCGGATGGCCAGGTTGGCGTACTCCAGCCCGCCCTGCGTGCGGGCGACGGCCTCGGCGAACCGGTCGGCCCAGCCCCGGTAGCCCCCGTCGCCGTCCGGGTCGTCGAGCCCCTCGGTGGTGCTGTCCCCGATCGCGACGTAGCGCTGCCACAACATGATCGTCAGCTTAGGCCCGCCCGTCGACGACCGGGCTCGCGCCTCCGCCCCTACCTCGGTAGCCTGGGCCGGTGCCCGGACATCCACGGACGTCACGCGCCGCGGCCGGATGAGCCCGACCCAGCGCCTCCTCGACCCGGACCAGGTCCGCCGGTACGTCGCCGCGTCCCTCGGCCCCCGGCCCCGGGTGACCGATTGCGGTCCGTTGACCGGCGGCGGCTTCGCCGCGGTCTGGTGGGTCACCCTCGACGACGGGCGCGGCGTCGTGCTGAAGGTCGGTCCGCCGCCGCGGGTGCCGCTGCTGCGCTACGAACGCGGCATGGTCGCCGCCGAGGCGCGCTACCTGCGCCTGGTCGCCGCGCGCGCCCCGCAGGTGCCGGTGCCGCCGCTGCTGTACCACGGCAGCGACCCGGTCCTCGGCGACTGGCTGCTCACCGCCCTGCTCCCGGGCCGGGCCCTGCCCGCCCTCGCCGCCGACGGCGTCGATGTGGCCGGGGTACGCGCCGAACTCGGCGCCGCGCTCGTCGCGCTGCACCGGGTCACCGGCGAGCGCTACGGCTACGACGGGCAGCGGGCGACCGGTCCGACCTGGCGGTCGGCGTTCACCGCGATGCTGGACGACCTGCTCGCCGACGCGGCCGACTGGCAGGTCCCGCTGCCCGTGCCGGCGGCCCGGCTGCGGGCCCTGGTCGACCGGCACGGGCCCGTCCTCGACGCGGTACGCCGCCCGGCGCTGCTGCACTTCGACGGCTGGGCCGGCAACGTGCTGGCCGTCGCCGACGTGGACGGCCGGTGGCGGCTCAGCGGGCTGGTCGACGGGGAGCGTCACCTGCACGGCGATCCGCTGCTGGACCTGGTGTCGCCGCTGCTGTTCCGGCGGGCCGAGGACGAGCCCGACGACCCGTTCCTGCACGGCTACCGGGCCGGCACGCCGGTCGACCTGGGCGACGAAGGGGTGCGCCGGCGGCTGGGCCTGTACCGGCTGTACCTGTACCTGCTGATGACCGTCGAGATGCCCAGCCGCGGGATGACCGCGCACTCCCACCCGGAGCGCTCCCGCCTACTGGCGGAGCTGCTCGACCGTGAGCTGACCGACCTCGGCCGGCCCTGACGCCGTCGCGCGGCGGCGGCCGGCCGGGGCGGCGCCGCTCAGAGCCAGCCGGAGCGGCGGAACAGCCGGTACAGGGTGACCGCGGCGCTCGCCATCAGCAGCAGCGCCGCCGGATACCCGTACTTCCAGGTCAGCTCGGGCATGTGCGCGAAGTTCATGCCGTAGACGCCGGCGACGGCGGTCTGCGTGGCGGCGATCGCCGCCCAGGCGGCGATCTTGCGCATGTCGTTGTTCTGCTCCACGGCGAGCTGCGTCAGCCGGGACTGGAGGATCGAGTTGAGCAGGTCGTCGTACGCGGCGACCCGGTCGACCGCCCGGGTCAGCCGCGCCTCGACGTCGGCGAACCAGCGGCGCAGCCCCGGTGGCGGTCCGTCCGTGCGCTGCTCGACCAGTCCGCGCAGCGGCCCGTGCAGCGGCAGCACCGCCCGTTTGAACTCCACCAGCTCCCGTTTGAGCTGGTAGATGTGCTGGATGTCGGCGTCCCGTTCGCGGGCGAAGACGCTCTCCTCGACGCGTTCCAGGTCGTGCTCCAGGTGGGCGGCGACCTCCAGGTAGAGGTCGACCATCCGGGCGGCGACGGCGTACGCCACGGCCCACGGTCCCTCGGCGAGCAGCGTCGGACGGTTCTGGATGTCCTCGCGGACCGGGGCCAGGGCGCCCGAGGCGCCGTGCCGCACGGTGACGACGAACCGGTCGCCGAGAAAGACCATCACGTCTCCGGTGTCGACCACCTCGGAGGTGGCGGTCAACTCGGCGTGCTCGACGTAGCTGGCGGTGCGCAGCACCAGCAGGGTGACCTGGCCGTGTCGCTGCACGGTCGGGCGGTGTCCGTCGGCGAGCGCCTGCTCCACGGTGAGTTCGTCCAGGCCGAAGGTGCGGCCGACCGCCGCCATCACCGCCGCGTCGGGCTCGTGCAGCCCCAGCCAGGCGAAGGAGTTGCGGCCGTGGCGGGCGCGGGCGTACGCGTCGGCGTAGTGCGGCCGGCCGGGCTCGCGGCGGCCGTTGACGTACACGGCGCAGTCCACCACGGCGTCCGGGTTGGACCGTCGGGGGCGGGGCGGGGTGACCTCGGCGTCGCGGCCGAGCAGCCGGCCGACCACGGATTCCAGCCGGGGCACCAGTCGTGCCACACCCGGTCGCCGATCCACCCTGCCTCCTCCGCCTCGCCCGGACCCGAGGGCCCACCGTAGTACGGCGGTGCCGGTGGGGGTGGAGGCGGTGTCAGGCGACGGCGGTGGCGCGCACCACCACGTTGTCGGAGTAGTCGCGGGCGCGAGCGTCGAAGCGGCCCCCGCAGGTCACCAGGCGCAGCGCCGCGCCCGGCCCGCCGGGACCGTAGACCAGCGCGGTGGGGAAGTTCTTCTTCGGGTACGCCGCGACGCCGTCCACCGCGAACGTCGCCACCCGCCCGTCGGCGCGGGTGATCCGGATGGTGTCGCCGGGCCGCAGCCGCCCGAGGTCGAAGAAGACGGCCGGCCCGTCGTGGGTGTCGACGTGTCCGACGACGACCGCGTTGCCGGCCTCGCCGGGGCTGACGCCGGGGCGGTACCAGCCGGCGACGGTGGGCCGGTCCAGCGGCGGCACCTCCAGGGTGCCGTTCGGGTCGCCGGCCACCGCGACGAGCTCGGCGTGCACGCCGATCGCCGGGATCTCCAGGCGGACCGGCTCGGACCGGGTGAGCACCGGCACGGGGGAGCGGCTGCGGCCGTCGCCGGTGGCGTCGGCCCCGGGCTGCGGCGGCCCGGCCGGCGTGGCGGTCAGCCCCACCGTGATCAGGGTCAGGCCGGCGGTGCCGGCCACCGCCAGCGCCGCCACCGCGGCCCTGGCCCGCGTGAACCTCGTCGCTACGCCCATCGCCTGACCTCCCCGACGGCGATGCGGTCCGGGTGCCCGCCCCGGTCCTCACCGGTGCGGGCACCCGTCCCAAGGGATGGTGTGTGTGTCAGTGGTCAGGCGACGGTGGCCGCCGCCCGACGCCGGCGGCGGATCAGCACCGTCGCTCCGAGCGCGGCCGCGCCGGCGAGTACGCCGCCCGCGGCCAGCAGGCCGGTGGGGTCGCCGTCGCCACCGGCACCGGCGGGAGCCGCGCCGATCGGGGTGACGGTGAAGGTGGCGGTGCCACCGGGGGTGCCGTCACCGCAGGTGGTGGTGACGGTGTAGGTGCCGAGCGTGAAGCCGGCGGTGAAGAGTTCCGCGCTCAGCCCACCACCGGCCCGGGCGGTGGTGGAGCGGACGTTCTGGTCCCGGTTCGGCCCGGTGACGCGGAAGATCGCGTCGCCGGTCCTCGGGTTGCAGGTGGTCGTGGTCAGCACGACCGTCCCCCCGACCGGCGTGGTGGCCGGTGACACGGTGGTCTGCGCCAGTGCGGCGGCCGGGAGCAGAAGCGTGCCGAGTCCCACGCCGAGCGCCGTCGATACGAGAACTGACTGTGCCTTCATCCGTCTTCCCTCACTTTTCGTCCGCTGTCTGCGTGGGACGTCGTTCGGGTGGCCAACTCCGTGACTAGCACCGGTGTGGCCAACACTAGGAGGGATGGCACCTCGGTCCGGTGTAAATGAGAAATCTTCGTTGCCGTCACGTGTTTTCCCTCCCGCCGGGGAGGTGCGGATATGCCCGCACAGGACCGCCCACACTGCCCGCTGGCGGGTCCGACCCGGTACCGGCCGTCCGGTTCGGGGCGCGCCGGGCCGTCCGGGGGCGACGTACCAGTTGGTGAAATGCCGTCCGGTAGGTCCCAATCCGGCATGGCGGGCCGGGTGACCGGACGATGCGCCAGCATCGGGCACGGCCGGGGCGGACGCCGCGAAGGGGATGGTCGGCGCTGCCCGGGAGGAACGGGGCGGTGCCCTCCACTGTGGTGGCCGGCGCGCCGGGGCGCTCGCGGTCACCGGGGATCGGCGCGCACCAGACCCGTCTCGTACGCGAAGACCACCGCCTGCACCCGGTCGCGCAGGCCGAGCTTGGCGAGGATCGCCGACAGGTGGGTCTTCACGGTCGCGGTGCTCAGGTGCAGCCGTGCGGCGATCTCGGCGTTGGACAGCGCGCGGGCGGTCAGGGTGAGCACCTCGACCTCCCGGGCGGTCAGCGTCTCCAGGCCGGCGATGACGGCCGGCGTGCCGGGCAGACGGTCGGCGAACCGGTCCAGCAGCCGCCGGGTCACGGTGGGGGCGAGCAACGCCTCGCCGCGCGCCACCACCCGGACCGCCTCGGCCAGGTCCGCCGGACGGGTGTCCTTGAGCAGGAACCCGCTGGCCCCGGCGCGCAGCGCCGCGTACACCGGCTCGTCGAGGTCGAAGGTGGTGAGCATGACGATCCGGGCCGGGTTGCCGGCGGCCACCAGGTCCCGGGTGGCGGCGATGCCGTCCCGGCGCGGCATCCGGACGTCCATCAGCACCACGTCGGGCCGGGTCCGCCGGGCGACCGCGACCGCCTCCACCCCGTCGGCGGCCTCGCCGACCACGGTCAGGTCGGCCCGCGAGTCGATGATCATCGCCAGGCCGGCGCGGACCAGGTCCTGGTCGTCGGCGACCACCACCCGGATCGTCATCGTTCCTCCCGTACCGGCAGCCGGGCCCGGACCCGGAAGCCCCCGGTGGCCAGCGGCCCGGCGTCGAGGTCCCCGCCGAGCAGCCGGGCCCGCTCCCGCATGCCGAGGATGCCCTGACCGTCGGCGTGGTCGGGCCGCCGTGGCGGCGCCGTGCCGTCGTCGACGACCTCCAGTCGCAGCTGGCCGTCGGCGTAGCGGACGGTGACGTCGGCCCGCCGGGCCCGGCCGTGTCTCAGCGCGTTGGTCAGCGACTCCTGCACGATCCGGTACGCCGACAGCTCCACCCCGTCGGGCAGGGCCCCGCCGACGCGGTCACGGTGCAGCTCCACCCGCAGGCCGACGCTCCGGACCGCCTCGGCCAGAGCGTCGAGCTGCGCCAGCCCGGGTTGCGGCCCGGCCGCGTCCACCTCGTCGCCGGAGGCCAGTGTGTGCAGCATGGCGCGCAGCTCGGTCAGCGCCGACCGGGCGGCCGTGCCGATCGAGCCGAGCGCGGCCTGGGCCCGATCGGGGTGCAGGTCGAAGACGTCCTCGGCGGCGGCGGCCTGTACGGCGATGACGGAGACGTGGTGGGCCACGACGTCGTGCAGCTCCCGGGAGATCCGTTCCCGCTCCCGCACGACGGCCCGGCGACGCTGGTCCTCCCGGCGTCGGGCCTGGCCACGTTGCAGCTCACCGAGCGCCCAGCCGAGGGTCACCCCGGTCACCGCGAGCAGCAGGTCCCGCCTGTCACCGGTGACCAGCTTCCACGGGGTGGGGGCGACCAGCAGTGCCAACGCCGGCACGGAGACCCGGGGCGGGCGCAGCCGGGCGTAGTAGCTCAGCGGCACCGCGACCAGGCCGAGCCAGCCCAGCTCGGGGCAGACCAGCTCCAGGCCGACGCCGGCCAGCGCCGCCGCCGTCAGGGCGTACTCCGGTCGGCGCCGGAACCACAGCAGGCAGCCGGCCTGCGCCACGGCGAGCCCGACCCCGACGGCGGTCGCGGCCGGGCCCGCCCCCGAGGCGGCCAGCACGCCCAGCATGACGCCGAGGGTCACGGTGGCGATCCCGCCGTCGATCAGCAGGTGGACGGTGGCTCCGGTCCGGCGACACATACCCGGATGCTAGGCCGGCACGTCCCCGGTCCTCATCGGTCGCGGGACGGAGATCGCGGCGGCGGCTGGTCCGCTGGTCGTACCCGGGAACCCCACCGCGGCCCGATCCGGCGGCGGCCCGCGCGGGCATAGCGTGCGGTCAGCGCCGCCACACCGGTAAAGGCCAGTCCTGAAAGGTGGATCCGATGAGCACCCTCACCAGTGGAGTGTCCCGCACCGACCGTGCCCGGCGTCGACGGGACCGGCTGCTGGCGGTCGTGGCCGCCACCGTCGCCGCACTCGCCGTCTGGGTGGTGGCCGTCCCGCTCGGCGGGGTCGACCTGGTCGCCCGCAGCGGCGGCACGGATCGCCGGATCGGCCCGGTCGCGGTCGTCCTCACCGCGCTGGCGACCGGCCTGGCCGGGTGGGCGCTGCTCGCCGTGCTGGAGAGGTTCACCCGACGCGCGCTCACGGTTTGGACGGTGGTCGCCGTGGTGGTGCTGCTGGTGTCGCTGCTCGGCCCGCTGACCGCCCGGGCGGGCGCGGCGGCGACGGTGACCCTGGTGGCCCTGCACGCCGCGGCGGCTGTGCTGATCCCGGCGCTGCGCCGCACCCACCTGCCGACCGGGCCGGTCGGAGAGCGTGTCGGGGCACCGACGGCTCCCTGACCAGGCCCGGCCCCCGCACGCTCCTGACCCGCCGTGACCGCGGAGGAACCGGACACCTCAACAAGCCTGATACCTCAGAGGCATCACGATGCCTCTGAGGTATCAGGCTTCATCGGACATCTGCCTACCGTGCGTCGACGACGCTCCGATCCAGGCGCTGACCCCGGATAACTAGCCTCCTAGGACGCCCTACGGATGGTGACGTGATCGGGAGAGACACGGCTCGACCTCGACCGGTACGTCTACTGAGCGGCCCAGAGGAACCGGCGGGGGCGTGGCCGGGACGCCACGCCCACCACCGGTAGCATCACCGTTTGCGGGCCTGGAGGGTGTACGTCTGCGCGAGCCGCCAGGGCCGGTCGGTCAGCCGCCACTCGCCGTCGGCGTCGCGGACCTGCCGACCCGGCAGCGCGTCCCACGGGGCGGAGTCGTGTTCCTGGAGCATCGTCAGGTCGAGGCCGGCCTCGATCAGCGCCGTCACCACCTCGCCGAGGCCGTGGTTCCACTCGTGGGTGGTGTTGTGCTGGAACGTCGCGTCCGTCTCGACGTAGGTGCCCGGTTCCTCCCACACCAGCGGCTCGGATCGCTCGAAGTAGGAGTGTTCCACCGTCAGGAGCCCGTCCGGGTGCGTCTCGTCCAGCGCCCAGAGCATCGGGTGGCCCTCCCGCAGGAACAGCCGGCCACCGGGGCGCAGCAGGGCGGCGACCACCCGGGCCCAGCGGCGGATGTCCGGCAGCCAGCACAGCGCGCCGACGCCGGTGTAGACCAGGTCGAAGCCGCCGGCCGGCAGCACGTCGGGCGCGTCGTACACGTCGGACTCGACGAAGTCGACGGCGGCGCCGGCCCGGTCGGCGAGGGCGCGGGCCTGCGCGAGGGACGCCGGCGAGAAGTCCAGCCCGGTCATCCGCGCGCCGAGCCGGTGCAGCGAGACGGTGTCGGTGCCGATGTGGCACTGCAGGTGCACCCCGCGCAGCCCGGCGACGTCACCCAGGCGCGGCAGGTCGAAGCGGACCACGTCGCTGAGGTATTCGGGGTCGACGGCGAACCGGTCCACCGCGTAGTCGGGGGAGGCGGCGTGGGCGGGCGCCCGCTCGTCCCAGTTGGCGCGGTTGAGGGTGCGGTAGTCGGTCACCGGCAGACCGTCGCACACACCCCCGCCGCCGCTCAACGGCAATTCAGCCGGACGTGACCGCTACGACCTCGCCCCGAGCGGCGGACCGGTGCGCCAGCTCGATCAGCGCCACGGTGTCGACGGCGTCGCGCGGGTCGACCGGCAGTGGCGTGCCGTCCCGCAGCGCCGTCGCCACCTCGGCGTAGAAGTCCTGGTAGCGGCCGGGTGCGGTGGGCACCGGGCGCAGCTCGCCGTCGACGCCGAGCTGGCCGTACCGGTCGGGGGTGACCTCGCCCCAGCCCGGCCGGTCCGGCCGGCCGCCGTCGCGCAGCGCCTCCTCCTGCACGTCGAGGCCGTAGGTGGTGTACGCGGCGCGGTCGCCGAGGATCCGCAGGCGCGGTCCGAGCTGCGCGGCGACGGCGCTCATCCACAGGTGCGAGCGGACCCCGCCGGTGTGGGTGAGCGCCACGAACGCGTCGTCGTCGACCTGTGCGCCCGGCCGCCGGCGGTCCACCTCGGCGTACACCGATCGGACCGGCCCGAACAGCTGCACCGCCTGGTCGACGAGGTGGGCGCCGAGGTCGTAGAGGACGCCGCCGGCCTCCTCCGGGGCGCCGAGCTCCCGCCAGCCCGGCTTGATCGCCGGCCGCCAGCGCTCGAAGCGGGACTCGAAGCGGGTCACCCGGCCCAGCTCGCCCTGTTCGACCAGGCGGCGGGCGGTCAGGAAGTCGCCGTCCCAGCGGCGGTTCTGGAACACCGTCAACGGCACGCCCCGCCGTTCCGCCTCGTCGACCAGTTCCCGGCCCTGCGCGGCGGTCGGCGCGAGCGGCTTGTCCACGACCACCGGCAGGCCCGCGGCGATGGCCGCCCGGGCCATCGGCACGTGCTGGCTGTTCGGGGTGGCCACCACGACCAGGTCCAGCGCCTCGGCGGAGCGCCACAGCAGGTCGGCGTCGTCGACGAGGCGGGCGTCCGGGTGCTCACGCCGGGCCTGCTCGCGCCGTTCGGGGCTGGCCGTGACGATGGCGTGCAGCCGCAGTCCGGGGGTCGCGGCGATCAGCGGGGCGTGGAACACCCGCCCGGCGATGCCGTACCCGAGCAGCCCGACCCGCAGTGGTGCCCGCGTCGTGTCCGCCATGATGCCCCGCCTTCCGTTCCGTCGCTCTGCTCAAGAACCTACGCGGCGGGCCGGGCGGCCCGACGTGAGGGACGCCGGTCAGCTCCGGGTCGGGTCGGTGACCCACCCGGCGACCAGCACCAGCCCGGTGCGGCGGTGCACGGCGAGGAACCCGAACGGGCGGTCGACGTCGAGGCGGACCCGCCGCTTGCGCACGGTGGCCGGTGGCGGCGCGGAGCCGGCCAGGAAGCCGAGCGCGGTGACCGCGGCGGCCCGGAACCCGGTGTCGCTGAACTCCGCCTTCGCGCTCTGCCGCGCCTGGGAGATGGAGAGCAGCGGGCAGATGCCGGGGAAGTGGTCGCCGTCGGCGTCGCTGGCGGCGGCGAGGCCGAACAGCTCGGCCCGCTCCAGCAGGTCGTGGTCGGCGTCGACGGTGAACGCGACGGTGTTGACCAGCAGCTCGGGGCGGTCGTCGAAGGCCTGGACCAGCTCGTCGGTGACGCCCGGCCCGCTGCCCTGCGGCAGCGTCGGGGCGCCGGCGAGGGCGCCGATCGCGGCCGGCAGCACCGCCGACGCCGGGCGCCGCGACTCGCCGAGGGCCAGCACCACGTCGACGTCGGCGTTCCCGGCGACGGTCAGCAGGCTAAGCGGGCCGGCCGGCGTGTCGGCCACCCGCAACGCCCCCAGGTCGGCGGTGACCCGGTGCAGGCCCACCAGGTCGCGCCCTCGCCACGGCCCGTCCGTCGGCGCGCACCACCCGCGGATGAACGGATCCGCCCAGTCGAGGAGCACCGACAGGGCGCTGGCCAGCACCATCGCCGTGTCGGGCCCGGCGGTGACCGGCATCCGTCCGATCATGCCGGCGGTCTCCTCGCTGGCCCAGTGGTCCAGCACCGGCTGGTCCACCACCGGGTCGCCGGTCAGCTCGCCGCGCATCGACGCCGGGATCTCGTCCCGCCACCGCCGGCTCAGGGGCAGGCCGCGCTGGGACCAGAAGCCCACCGCGAGGCGGGTGCCGGGGGAGTCGGCCAGGTCGTACGGGGTGGGATCGGGGGCGACGGCCAGCAGTTCGTCGCGGGCGGGCCCGGCCGCGTACCGGGCGAGCCGGGCCAGCAGGGGGTACGCCCCGGCGCCCGAGAGGACCGTCTGCCGGTCCTCCAGGTGGGCGGCCCAACGGGCGGTGAGGGCGTTGGCGTGCCGGGTGCTCATGGGGCCCTCCGTCGGGGTGGTTGTGATCATCGGCACCGTACCGGTCGGTCGGCCGCGCCGTGGGCCCCCCGCCGGGCGGCGGGCCGGGTGTGACAGCGTGGGCCGGTGAACGAAGTCGACCTCGTCCTGGTCGGGGGCGGCGGCGCGGGTTCGCTGCTGCTCGCCGCGCTCGACCGGCACGACGTGCGGGGCCTACGGGTCGCCGTCGTCGACCCGGTGCGCAAGCGCGGCCAGGACCGCACCTGGGCGTTCTGGGGCAGCCCCGACGCCGACCTGGACCCGATGCTCAGCGCCAGCTGGCAGCGGGTGGAGGTGACCACCTCGGCGGGGCGGCGGCTGCTGGACCTGGCGCCGCTGCGCTACGCGATGGTGCGCTCGGCCCCGGTCTACGAGCGGGCCGCCGAGGCGGAGCGGCGGCTCGGCGTGACCCGGATCGACGCGCCGGTCGGCGCCCTCGACGACGACGGAACCACGGTGACCGTCCGGGACGACGACGGGCGTACGCTGCTGCGGGCCGGCTGGGTCCTCGACTCCCGGCCGCGACCGCCCCGCCGGCCGGGGCGGACCAGCTGGTTGCAGCACTTCCGCGGCTGGTGGCTGGAGTCGGCCACCCCGGTGTTCGACCCGGACCGGGCGGTGCTGATGGATTTCCGCACCCCGCAGCCGGCCCGGGGCGTCTCCTTCGGCTACGTGCTGCCGGTCAGCGACCGGTACGCCCTGGTCGAGTACACCGAGTTCTCCCCGGAGCTGCTCGGCGACGCCGGGTACGACGCCGGGCTGCGCGGCTACGCCGACCTGCTCGGCCTGGACCTCGCCGCGCTCACCGTGCGGGAGGTGGAGAACGGGGTGATCCCGATGACCGACGCCCCGTTCGACGGCCGGCCGTCGCCCCGGGTGGTACGCCTCGGCACCGCCGGCGGCGCCACCCGACCCTCCACCGGCTTCACCTTCGCCGCGATGCACCGGCAGGCCGACGAGGTGGCCCGGGCGCTGGCCGCCGGCCGGGCGCCGGTGCCCCGGCCGGCGTACCCCCGTCGTCACCTGTGGATGGACGCGGTGGCGCTGCGGGCGCTGGACCGCGGCGCGGTCGGCGGCCCGGAGTTCTTCGACCGGCTCTTCGACCGCAACCCCGCCGAGCGGGTGCTGCGGTTCCTCGACGGCGCCACCTCCCCGGCGGAGGACCTGGCGGTGATGCGGTCCAGCCCGCTGCTGCCGATGACCTCGGCGGTCCTCGGTGACGCCGCCGGCCGGCTGCGCGCCCGACTGCGGCCCTCGTCGGCGGATCTTGCGGAGTAGCTTCCTCCGGACACGGCGAGACATCGGGAGGCGGGCATGCGGCGGAGCTGGGTCATCGTCACGGTCGTGGGTGGGGTCGTCGTCACGCTGCTCTGCTGCCTGGGACTCGCGGTCGGTGCGGTGGTGCTGTGGTGGCGGCCCGACAACGCGCACGCCCTCGCGTACGCGGACCGGTTGACCGTCGGGCAGGGCTACCAGCGGCTCCCCGGTTCGGACTCGAGTGACGGCACCTGCGGCTGCAACCTGGTCCGGTTCTACGTCGGTCCCGCCGGTGCCGACCCGACAGCGGTTTTCTCCGGGCCCGGGCTGACCCTCGGACCGGCCAGCCGGGGCCCGGAACGAGGCTGGGACCACCTGGTCGAGGGTGAGGGGCGTACCACGGACACCGGCGCCTGCGAGGTGGTGGTGAAACGGCTGCGCCACGGGGGGAGCCTGGGCCGGGTCACGGGGCTCTCGGCCGAGCAGGCGCGGGACTGGTACGCCGGCGCGGTGGACGTCCTCAGGGTCTACGTCGACTGCGCACGGGACCACGGCGGTGCCTGGTGAGGTGATCCCCCCGGTGGGCCGCGCCGTCGCGGGCCCGGCGGCGGGCGGTAGGTTCTGCGGCATGGTGGACGCGACGGCCGGCAGGGTCGTGGAGATCTGGACCGACGGGGCGTGCAGCGGCAACCCCGGCCCGGGCGGCTGGGGCGCGGTGCTGCGCTACGGCGGCCACGAGCGGGAGATCTGCGGCGGGGAGGCCACCCCCACCACCAACAACCGGATGGAGCTGACCGCCGCCATCGAGGCGTTGGAGACGCTGACCCGGCCGGTCACGGTCCGGCTGCACACCGACAGCACGTACGTGCGCAACGGCATCACCAGCTGGCTGGCCTCGTGGAAGCGCAACGGCTGGCGTACGGCGGCGAAGCAACCCGTGAAGAACGCCGACCTGTGGCAGCGGCTGGAGGCGGCCTGCGCCCGGCACGAGGTGAGCTGGCACTGGGTGAAGGGGCACAACGGCCACCCGGAGAACGAGCGGGCCGACGCCCTGGCCAACCGGGGGATGACCGAGGCACGGTCGGCGGTCGGCGCGACCCGCTGACCAGCGGCGGCTGCTACACCTCCCGGGACGGGTGGTCGGCCTCCTCCTGCGCCGGGTCGACCGCGCCGGAGAACTCGTCCACGTCGTAGCCGGCGCGGCTGGTCGCCCGCGCCGGCAGGTGCTCCTCGGCGGGCAGGTCGGCGAAGTCGTCGCCGGTGTCGTCGGTGCTGTGCAGCGTTTCACCCGGCGGGCGCAACGACGCCCCGTACGCCGGCACGCCGTCCGGCTCGTCGGTGCTGGCCAGGTCGGTGCGTCGCCTATCCCTCATGCCGCCCTACCTGCCCGCCACGCCGGTCGGCAAACCCGCCGGGGGTGTGGTCAGCGGCGGGGACCACGTTCCCGCCGGGCTCCGGCGGCGGCCCGCCGGTCACCGCGTGGCGCGCGGGACTGTCGCACGGGGGTGAGGGTGAGCCCCGACCAGTGCCCGGGTCGGCGCAGCGCCGCCGGCAGCCCGGTGCGCTGGTCACCGCGGGCCGCGTCGAGCTGCGACTGGTGCAGGAAGAGGGTGCCGGACAGGTCGGTGCCGCGCAGGTCGGCGCCGCGCAGGTCCGCCCCGGTGACGTCGGCCAGCCGCAGGTCGACTCCGCGCAGGTCCGCGCCGACCAGGCACGCGCCGCGCAGGTTCGCGCCCACCAGGCGGGCGGCGCGCAGGTCGGCGCCGAGCAGCATCGCCCCGCGGCGGTCGACCCCGCCGGTCCCGGCCCGGGCCCGGTCGCCGGCCCGCGACAGCAGCGGGTTGACCCGGTTGCGGTAGCCGTCGACGTCGACGGCGCGCAGCTCGTCGGGGCCGGCCCCGACCAGGCGGCGGGTCTCGGCCACGGCGGCGCGCAGCTCGTCGCGCAGCGCCCCGGGCGGGGTGAGGGCCACCGCCTCGGTGAGGTACCAGAGCAGCTCGTGCAGCGGCCGGGCGACGGTGAACGCGGCGAACATGGCCGCCGCGGTGGCCGGGTCGTCGCGCCAGTTCCGGCCGGGGAAGGTGACCTGGGTGACCCGCTGGCCGGCGCCGAAGCAGTCGAAGACCGTGCAGCCGGGGAAGCGCCGTTCGCGGAGCTGGTCGTGGATGCCGCAGCGGGAGTCCGGGCGCAGGTTCGGGCAGGGCTGACCGGCCGGCTTGTCCAGGGCGAAGTCCGACGAGGCGGTGAAGGCCGGCGCGACGCAGCACAACCCGACGCAGCGGGCGCAGTCGGCGCGCAGCTCCGCGTCGACCCGGGGTGTTTCCGACACGCTGACCGTTCTCCCGGTGTTCTCCGCGCCCGCCGGAGCGCGGGCTGACGGGACCATTGTCCCCGCCCGCTGGCGGGCCTGACGTGACGGGGCGCGGCGCCCGTACCCCCAGGTACGGGCGCCGCGCCCCGCCGGGTCAGAAGGCGAACAACGTCCCGGTGTCGCGCAGCATCCGGCACCGGTTGTCGTACGTCTCCGACCAGGCCACCGGCCGGTCCTGCCAGAACCCCCAGGCGTGGACCATGACCGGGGCGTACTCGAGGGTGCAGGGGCCGTCGTCGACGGCGAGGGCGGCGAGGTCGCCATTGACGCGGGCCACGGTGCGGCAGGCGGTGGCGGCGTCGGGGTGGGTGCCGCCGGCGGGGTCGCAGATCAGCACCGCCGTGCGGTGCGCCGCGGTGGCCGGTCCTTCGGTGCGCAGGACCAGCACCGACGGGGTCTGCGCGCCCGACCGGGGCGCGGCCTCGGCGGTGCGGGGCAGCAGGGTCGCCTCGGTGGCGAGGCCGGCGGCGGTGAGGGCGGCGGCCGCGGTGAGCGCGGCGGCGCGTCGGGTGAAGGGCATCGTGGTGTCCTCCCGGTTGCGGGGCCCCGGGTGGGGGCCGGTGGACGGCCCGGTCGTCGTGTGTCCGGGCCGTCGAGAACCCTAGGTGGACGGTGTGAACGCGAAGCGTCACCGCTTGTTACAGCACCCGTCGCCCGGAAGGCATCGGGTGTGACAACCTGCGCGGTTGGCGCACGCCCACCGGCCCCACCGTCGCAAAGGTCGCGGCCTCGACCAACACGTTGCCGCCGTGTTACCGCCGACCCACGCCGCCGACCGGCCGGGTCAGACCGACCGCCAGTCGTTCGAGGTGAGCGCCGCCGCCTGCGGCCCCATCAGCAGCATGCCGCCGTCGACCGGCCAGGACGCCCCGGTCACGTACGCGGCGGCGGGGGAGGCGAGCAGCGCCACCACCGCGGCGACCTCCCGCGCGTCGCCGGGCCGCCCCACCGGCACGCCCGGGCGCTCCTCGGTGAACGGGTCGACGTCCTCCTGGCCGGTCATCGGGGTGGTGATCTCGCCGGGGGCGACCGCGTTGACGGTGATGCCGTCGGCGGCCAGCTCCTGGGCCATCACCCGGGTCAGCAGCCCCAGCCCACCCTTCGCCGCGCAGTACGCGGCCGAGCCGACCCGCGGCGCGTGCTCGTGCACGCTGGTGATGTTGATGATCCGGCCACCCGCCCCGGCGGCCCGCATCCGCCGGGCGGCCCGCTGCGAGCAGAGGAACGGTCCGTCCAGGTCCACCGCCAGCACCTCGCGCCACTGCTCCCACGAGGTGTCCACGAACGGGGCCGACGCGCCCACGCCAGCGTTGTTGACCAGCACCCCGAGCCCGCCGAGCCGGTCGGCCAACTCGTCGACCACGGCGGCGGCCCCCGGCAGCCGGGTCAGGTCCAGCTCGGCGACCTCGCAGCGGCGCCCGGTCGCGCGCACCTCCGTGGCGGTGCCCTGCGCGCCCTCCGGGTCGCCGTACCAGGTGATGCCGATGTCGAAGCCGGCCTCGGCCAGCGCCACCGCGCAGGCCCGGCCGATCCCGGAGTCCGCGCCGGTGACGACGGCGATCCGCGGATAGTTCTCGTAGCGCTGCGGCATGCTGGCGCACTACCCGGCGCGGACCGGACCAACCATGTCAGGTGTGACGGGCGGCGCGACGGGTAGCCGCGGGGCGTGGAACTGGTCGAGGAGTCGCCGTACCGGTTCCGGATCGACCGGCACGATCCGATGCGGGTGCCCGGCGTGGTGTTCGCATCCCGGTCGCTGCTGCCCGATGCCGGAGCGGACAAGTCGTTGGAGCAGGTGGCGAACGTGGCCACGCTGCCGGGGATCGTCGGCGCCTCGTACGCCATGCCCGACATCCACTGGGGTTACGGCTTCCCGATCGGTGGGGTGGCCGCCACCGACGTGGACCACGGCGGGGTGGTCTCGCCCGGCGGGGTGGGCTTCGACATCTCCTGCGGCGTCCGGCTGCTCGCCGCCGACCTGCACCGCGACGAGCTGGACGGGACGCTCAAAGAGGTGATGGACGGCCTCGGCGCGTCCACGCCCCGAGGGATGGGCCGGGGCGCGGTGTGGCACCTCAGCGGCCGGGCCGAGCTGGACGCGGTGCTGCGCGGCGGCTCCCGGTACGCGGTGGAGCGCGGCCACGGGGTGGAGCGTGACCTGACCCGGTGCGAGGACACCGGCGCGGTCGACGACGCCGACCCCGCGCACGTCAGCGAGCGGGCGGTGCAACGCGGGCAGCAGCAGGTCGGCAGCCTCGGCTCCGGCAACCACTTCCTGGAGGTGCAGGCCGTCGAGGAGGTCTACGACGACGAGGTGGCCGCCGCGTTCGGGCTGCGGCCCGGGCAGGTCTGCGTCATGATCCACTGTGGGTCCCGGGGTCTGGGGCACCAGATCTGCACCGACCACGTCCGGGCCATGGAGAAGTCCATGCCGCGGCACCACATCCAGGTGCCCGACCGGCAGCTGGCCTGCGCGCCGGTGTCGTCGGCCGAGGGCCGGGCCTACCTGGCGGCGATGGCCGCCGCCGCCAACTACGCCCGGGCCAACCGCCAGGTGCTCGCCCACGCCGCCCGGCGGGTCTTCGCCGACCGCACCGGCCGCGACCTCGACCTGGTGTACGACGTGTCGCACAACCTGGCCAAGATCGAGACACACGAGGTGGACGGGGTCGACCGCCGGCTCTGCGTGCACCGCAAGGGCGCCACCCGGGCGCTGCCGCCCGGGCACGCCGAACTCCCCGACGACCTGCGCCCGGTCGGCCAGCCGGTGCTCATCCCCGGCTCGATGGGCACCCCGTCGTACGTGCTGGTCGGGGTGCCCGGCGCGCCCGCCTTCGCCTCCAGCTGTCACGGGGCGGGCCGGGTGCAGAGCCGCCGGCAGGCGGTCCGGGCGGCGCACGGCCAGGATCCGCGCCACGAGATCGAGGCGCGCGACGTGGCGGTGCGCGGGGCGTCCCGACGTGGCCTGGCCGAGGAGATGCCGGCGGCGTACAAGGACATCACCGCGGTGATCGAGGCAACCGTGGGGGCCGGGCTGTGCCGGCCGGTGGCCCGGCTGGTCCCGATCGGCGTGGTGAAGGGCTGACCGTCAGACGTCGACCGTGACCAGCGCGCGCCAACCCTCGTCGGTGCGGCCGAAGCGCAGCTCGTGCAGGGAGACGGCCTTGGGCACCGCGCCGACCAGGTCGACCGCGTCGGTGCCGACGGTGCGCCAGCGCACCCGCGGGCCGGCGCCGTCGCCGGGCTCGACGGCGGTGCTCAGCGGCAGCGTGCCCTCGATCTCCAACCGGAAGATCACCTCGTCGAGGACGGCGACCAGCAGGTCCTCGTCGGGCCCGGCCGGCACGTCGAACGTCGTGGACCCGTCGGCGCTGGCGCCCGCGGTGTCGACGAACGTCTCCACCAGCGCGGTGACCGCCTCGGCCAGGCAGCCGTCCCGGTCTGGCGCCCACGCCTCGATCCGCACGTCCGCGGTGTGCGGCACCCGGCGGTGCCCGCGCGCCGGTCGTCGTCCCATGCCCCGATCATGCCGCCCGCGCGGCTCGCCGTGCGCGGAACCGTCGCACCGGGACGCTACGGTGCCCGTCATGATCGCCGACGACGTAGACGCCCTGGTCATGGCGGAGGACGACGGCCCGAGCAGCAGCTGAGGGCCGGTCGGCGGGCAGCGCCGCCGGCGGCTGCGGCGCTAGGGTCGGCCGGTGCGGATCACGAAGTACACCCACGCCTGCGTACGACTCGAACGCGACGGTCGGGTGCTGGTCATCGATCCCGGCACCTGGAGCGAGTCGGCCGCCCTGGCCGGGGCCGACGCCGTCCTGGTCACCCACGAGCACAGCGACCACCTCGACGTGCTGCGGCTGGCCGGGCTCGGGGTGCCGGTCTTCGCCCCCGACGGCGCCGACCTGCCGGCGTCGCCCGCGCTGCCGGTGACCCGGGTCCGGGCGGGGGAGCGGTTCACCGCCGCCGGGTTCACGGTGACCGCCGTCGGCGGCCGGCACGCCGCCATCCACGACGGCCAGCCCGACTGCGCCAACCTGGGGTACGTCGTGGACGACGAGCTGTACCACCCGGGCGACTCGCTGCACCCGCCGGACCGGCCGGTGCGGACGCTGCTGCTGCCGGCGCAGGCGTCCTGGCTGAAGCTCACCGAGGCGATCGGGTTCGCCCGGGCGGTCGGCGCGCGGCAGGTCTACCCGATCCACGACGCGCAGCTCAACGACCGGGGCCTGGCCAGCGTCAACGGCTGGTTCGGCGAGACCCTGGGCGGGTCCTACCGCTATCTCGCCCCGGGCGAGACGGCCTGACCGGGCCGGGTGACCACCGGTCAGCCGGTCGCCGGGTGGTACAGCGCCGCCAGCTCGGCGCCCGTGGCCGCCAGCATCTCCCGTAGCTCCGCCGGTGCCAGCACCTCCACCTGCGCCCCCAGGCGCAGCAGGTCGCCGTGCGCGTGGGTGGTCGACTCGATCGGCACCACGGTGGTGACCCACCCGTCGGCCTCCGGTGGTCCGGCGTTGGCCTCGGCCGCGGCGACGACCAGCTCGCTGCCGACCTCCCGCAGCCGTTCCCGCCCGCGCGGGGAGAGCCGGATGGTCGCCTCGCCCCGGTGCAGGCGGTTGCGGAAGTCGAGCACGGACGCGCGCCACCAGGCGGCCAGGTCGAAGTCGGCCGGCCGGGCGAAGGTCTCCGGCAGGGTGGTCAGTTCCAGGATCTGGTTGACCCGGTAGCTGGCCGGCCCGCGCCCGCCGTCGGCGACCAGATACCACCGGCCCCCCTTGAGCACCAGGCCGTACGGCGCCAGCTGCCGGACCCGCTCGCCCTGCCAGCCGCGGTAACGCACCCGCAGCCGCCGCTGCCGCCACACCGCCTCGGCCACCGGCGCCAGGTGCGGTGAGGCGTCCCCGTCGGAGTACCAGTTCGGGGCGTCCAGGTGGAACCGTTGCCGCACCGCCTCGGCGCGGTCGCGCAGCACCGGCGGGAGGGCGGCGTCCAGCTTCAGCTGGAGCGCGGCGACCACCGCCCCGTAACCCAGTTCGGCCGCCGGCCCCGGCAGTCCGGCGAGGAAGAGCCGCTCGGCCTCCTCACCGGTCAGCCCGGTCAGCCGGGTCCGCCAGCCGTCGACCAGCCGGTAGCCGCCGGCGTGGCCGGCCTCGCCGTACAGCGGGATGCCGGCGGCGTGCAGCGACTCCACGTCCCGGTAGACGGTGCGGGTGGAGACCTCCAGCCGTTCGGCGAGCTGGGCGGCGGTCATCCGGCCGTGCGTCTGGAGCAGCAGCAGGACCGAGAGGAGCCGACTGGCGCGCATATCTGCTGACAGTAGTTGTCAGGGGAGGGCTCCTACCGTCCCCGGCATGCCTTTCCGAGACAAGACGCTGCGGGTGCCGGGACCGACCACGGTCGCCGGCCGGCAGCTCAAGCGCTACCACATCGACCAGCCGGAGGTGCCGCTGACGCCGGAGGTGGAGCGGGCCGCGTACGCCGTCCTGCCCGACCTGCTGCCGCCGGCCGACCCGGCCACGCCGCCCGCGGGGTGGGTGGTGCTGCACCGGGGCGCGGACACCGGCGCCTACCTCCTGGCGTACACCTGGTTCTGGGACAACGTCGTGCGGTGCCGGATCGCGGTCGCCGGCCAGCCGGCACTGGACTGCCCCGACGACGACCCGACGCACTTCGTGCCGTTGGACCGGCTCGAGGTGGGCTGCGTCTGGGAGTTGGGGGTGCTGGAGCACGAGCGGGTCGCCTGGGTGCGGCACGTGCTGGCCCCGGACCGGCCCGACCTCGCCGGCTACCTGGCCGACAGCCGGGCGGAAGGGCCGGTGGGCCGGTGAGCGGCGACTTCGACTTCCTCGTCGGCCGGTGGGACGTAGCCAACCGGCGGCTGCTGCGGCGGCACGTCGGCTGCGACGAATGGGACGAGTTCCCCGGCGTCTCCGTCGCCCACCGGTTCTTCGACGGCGCCGGCAGCTTCGACGAGATGACCTGCCCGACGAAGGGCTTCTCCGGCTCGTCGCTGCGGCTCCTCGACCCGGCCACCGGGGACTGGTCGATCTGGTGGATGCACAGCCGGCGCGGGGTGCTGGAGCAGCCCCCGGTGGTCGGCCGGTTCACCGACGGCCTCGGCACGTTCTTCGCCGACGACACCGACGCGGGACGCCCGGTGCGGTGCCGGTTCGTCTGGTCGGGCATCACCGCGACCTCCTGCCGCTGGGAGCAGGCGTTCTCCACCGACGGTGAGCGGACCTGGGAGACCAACTGGGTCATGGACTTCAGCCGGGCGGGCTGACGGTGGCGAGGGCGTGGCGGGCGCCGCCACGCCCTCAACCCGGCGAGGTGGTCCGGTAGATGCCGGTCAGCCAGACGTCGAGCAGCACGTCCACCACGTCCCGCTCGGCGACGGCCGGCCCGTCACCGGCGAAGGTGGCGTACCAGACCCGCTCGTTCATCGAGTTCAACGCGATCGCCAGGTCGCGGGCGGGCAGCCCGGGCGGGGCCGCGCCGCGTCGGCGCTCGGCCAGGATGGCGGCCTCGACCGCCTGCACCCAGCGTTCCAGCACCCGGGCCCAGAGCCGGCGGACCTCGACGTTGGTGCCGCGGACCTCCGCGCAGGCCAGCACCACCGCGCGGTGGCCGCCGAAGGTGGCGTGGAAGCGGCTGATCAGCTCCCGCCAGCGGGCCCGCGGGTCCTCGGCCAGGTGGTCCAGCACGTCGCCGGCGGCGGCGTCGGCCTCCTCGGTGACCCGGTCGAGCAGGGTCAGCAGCACCGCGTCCTTGGACGGGAAGTAGAAGTAGAACGTCGGCCGGGAGATGCCCGCGCCCCGGGCCAGGTCGTCGATGGAGATCTCGGCGAAGGTGCGCTGCCGCAGGAGCCGCTCGGCGGTGGTGAGGATGGCCAGCTCCCGGTCGTCGCCCGCGGACCGGCCCACCCGGCGGCCACGTCCGGGCGCGGCACCGGCGGAGGTACGGGCGGTCGCCATGAGCGTCGATGCTACACGCGCTCGACAGGGTGTCGACCGATCTCGACAGAGTGTTGACGGCGTCGACGGTGGTGGATAGTGTCCGGTCCACTGTCTCAGCCAGGGAGCTGCCATGGCCTCCGACCACGTCGACGTGCTCATCGTCGGAGCCGGCCTGTCCGGCATCGGCGCCGCCGTCCACCTGCGGCGCAACTGTCCCGACAAGACGTACGCGGTGCTCGAGGCGCGGGGCGCGATCGGCGGCACCTGGGACCTGTTCCGCTACCCGGGCATCCGCTCCGACTCGGACATGTTCACCCTCGGCTACTCCTTCAAGCCGTGGACGAACCCGAAGGCGATCGCCGACGGCGACGCCATCCGCGGCTACGTCCGGGAGACCGCCCGCGAGTACGGCGTCGAGGAGCACATCCGCTTCCACCACCGCGTCGTCCGTGCCGAATGGGACAGCGCGACCGCCCGCTGGACCGTGCACGCCCGCCGCGACGACACCGGCCAGGAGGTCCGGCTCACCTGCGCGTTCCTCTTCACCTGCTCCGGCTACTACCGCTACGACTCCGGTTACACCCCCGAGTTCCCCGGCGTCGACCGGTTCGCCGGGCGGCTGGTGCACCCGCAGCACTGGCCCGCCGACCTGGACCACGCCGGCAAGCGGGTGGTCGTCATCGGCAGCGGCGCCACCGCGGTGACGCTGGTGCCGGCGATGGCCGAACGGGCCGGACACGTCACCATGCTCCAGCGCTCGCCCACGTACGTGATCTCGCTGCCCTCGCGGGACGTCATCGCCGACGCGCTGCGGCGCTGGCTGCCGGAGAAGGCCGTCTACCCGGTGGTGCGGTGGAAGAACGTGCTCCTCGGCACGGCGAACTTCCAGCTCAGCCGGCGCGCGCCGAAGGTGGTGAGAGCGCTGCTGCGCCGGGCCGCCAAGGGCCGGCTGCCGGCCGGCTACGACGTGGACCGGCACTTCTCGCCCCGCTACGACCCGTGGGACCAGCGGCTCTGCGTGGTCCCCGACGGGGACCTGTTCGAGGCGGTGCGCGGCGGGCGGGCCGCCGTGGTCACCGACACCATCGACACCTTCACCGAGCGCGGCATCCGGCTCACCTCCGGCGCGGAGCTGCCGGCCGACGTCGTCGTCACCGCCACCGGCCTCAACCTGCTCGCCTTCGGCGGGATGACGATCGCCGTGGACGGGGTCGAGGTCGACCTGGCCCACACCGTCGCCTACAAGGGCATGATGCTCTCCGGCGTGCCGAACTTCGCCATGACGATCGGCTACACCAACGCCTCCTGGACCCTGAAGGCCGACCTGGTCGCCACGTACGTGTGCCGGCTGCTGCGCCACCTCGACCGCACCGGCCAGCAGATCGTCACCCCGGTCGCGCCCACCGACGGCGAGCTGGAACCGATCATCGACCTCAAGTCCGGGTACGTGCTGCGCAGCGTCGACGCCCTGCCCAAGCAGGGCGCCCGGGCGCCCTGGCGGCTCCACCAGAACTACGCCCGGGACGTGGTGCTGATGCGGCACGGGCGGCTCGCCGACGAGGGGGTCCGCTTCTCCCGCGCCGCGCCGGCCGCCGCCGACTCCCGTACCACCGAGGCCCCGGTCGCCTGACCCGGGCTCCGCCACCCGTACCGCAGAGGAGAGCGCGTTGCGTACCTTCGTCTTCCGCGCCGGGACCGCCGTGGTCACCGGCGCCGCCAGCGGGATAGGTGAGGCCGTGGCGCACGGCCTCGCCCGCCGCGGCAGCGACCTCGTCCTGCTCGACCGGGACGCCGACCGGCTCGACGCGGTGGCCGCGGCGATTCGCGCCGCCCACCCCAACCTGCGGGTCGAGACCCACCTGGTCGACCTCGCCGACCGGGCGGCCACCGCCCGGGTCGCCGAGCAGGTCCGGGCCGCCCACCCGCGGATCCGGTTGCTGGTCAACAACGCCGGGGTGGCCCTCGGTGGCCGCTTCGACCAGGTCACCCTCGACGAGTTCAACTGGCTGCTGGACATCAACTTCCACGCCGTCGTGCAGTTGACCCACGCCCTGCTGCCGGCGTTGAAGGCGGAGCCGGGCGCGCACCTGGTCAACGTCTCCAGCCTCTTCGGACTGATCGCCCCGGCCGGGCAGGCCGCCTACTCGGCCAGCAAGTTCGCCGTCCGCGGGTTCACCGAGGCGCTGCGCCACGAGCTGGCCGACGACGGCATCGGGGTGACCTCCGTGCATCCCGGCGGGATCGCCACCCGGATCGCCCGCAACGCCCGGGTGGGCAGCGGCGTCGAGCGCGAGGAGTACGAGACCGGCCTGCGCCAGTTCGAGAAGCTGCTTTCCATCCCACCGGCGAAGGCCGCCGAGGTGATCCTGCGCGGGGTGGAGCGTCGCCGCGGACGGGTGCTGATCGGCTGGTCGGCGAAGCTGCCCGACCTGCTGGCCCGGGTCGCCCCGGCCGCGTACAACCGGGTCCTCGTCACCGGCCTCAACCGGGGGGCCGGCGGCCCGGCCCGGCAGGCCGGCCGAACGCCCCTCGTCCCCCCGACCGCCACTCCCTCCACGGCGGACCGGGCATGAGCGCCGGGACCGCCCCGCGCCCCCGGCACGTCACCGTCGACGGCCGGCGGGTGTGCCACCGGGTCGACGGCGACGGGCCGCCGGTGGTGCTGCTGCACGGCATCGCCCGCAGCCAGCGCGACTTCGCCGAACAGCACGAGCTGCTCGCCCGCGGGTTCCGGGTGCACAGCGTCGACCTGCCCGGCTACGGCGGCTCCCTGCCCATGACCGAGCCGTACACCCTGCCGGCGCTCGCCCGGTTCGTCGGGCACTACCTCGACGCGGTGGGCGTGGACCGCCCGGCGCACCTGGTCGGCAACTCCCTCGGCGGCGCCATCGCCATGCGGCTGGCGGTGGCGGAGCCGGACCGGGTGGCCAGCCTCGCCCTGGTCAACCCCGCCGGCTTCGGCCAGGAGGTGACCATCGCGCTGCGGCTGCTGGCGCTGCGCCCGCTGGGCCGGCTGCTGCTGCGCCCCAGCCGGGGCCTCGCCCGCCGCACCGAACGCGCCCTCTTCCACGACCCGGCGTTCGTCACCGACGAGCGGATCGAGCACGCGCTGACCCTGGCCCGGCAGCCCTGGACCGCGCGGGTGCTGCTGGAGACCGTCCGCCACCTCGGCACCGTCAAGGGGGTGCACCCCGCCTGGCGGGAGGAGCTGCTCACCGAGGTGGCGCGCCTGGACATCCCCACCTGGATCGTCTGGGGCGACCGGGACCTCATCCTGCCCGCCACCCACCTCGACGCCGCGCGGGCCCGGCTGCCCCGGGCCGGTACCCACCTCTTCCGCGACTGCGGGCACATGCCGCAGATCGAGCACGCCGAGGAGTTCCACCGCATGCTCGTGGACTTCCTCACCGCCGCCGAGACGGGCGAGCGCGCCGACCGCGCCCCGGCCGGCGACCGCGCCGCCGCCGGGGAGGCCGGCTGAGGGCTCAGGGCGGGCCGTCGCCCCGCTTCTCCTCCTGGGCGAGCACCGCCTCCCGGTGCTCCGGGTCGTCGCGCGCGGCCAGCTCGGCGGCGAGTCGCGGGTCGGCGGCCAGCCGGGCCCGGTTGCGGTGCAGGAAGGCGTCGAACCCGCCGGTGTACGGGCAGGCCAGCTCGCCCAGCGCCCGCTCCGGCTGGTAGCGGCAGCCCACGCAGTAGTCACTGATCTCGTCGATGTACCGGCCGTCGACCGCGTACGGGCGGGTGTCCACCCGGGCGAGGTCGGCGTACTGGCTCATGCCGATCACCGTCGCGTTCATCACCCAGTCGGTGCCGTCCACGAAGGACCGGTGGAACCAGTCCACCAGCTCGGCGGGGCGCCACCCGCGCTGCAACGCGTAGTTGCCCAGCACCAGCAGCCGCTGCGGGTGGTGCGCCCAGGCCCGGTCCCGGACGCCGGCGAGCACCTCGGAAAGGCAGCGCGCCTCGACCGCGTCGGCGTCCAGCTCGACGAACCAGTCCGGCAGCGGCGTCGTCGCGGCGAGCCAACCCGTACCCCGGAACCCGGGATCGAAGTACCAGTACAGCTGCCAGAGGAACTCCCGCCAGCCGAGCAGACCCCGGACGAAGGCCTCCACCGCCGACGGTGGCGCGGTCCCCGCCTGCTCGGCGGCCTCGGCCCGCCGGATAGCCGGCTCCGGATCCAGCAGCCCCAGGTTGAACGAGGAGGAGAGCACGCTGTGCGCGAGCAGCGGATCGCCGGCGCTCATCACCTCGCCGTAGCGGCCGTGTTCGGGCAGCCGGTACCGCAGGAAGTGCGCCAACCGCGCCTCGGACTCGGCGTGGGTGGCGGGATAGCGGCGCGGGCCGTCCCGGCCCACGAAACGCACCCCGTCGCGCTGCCACCGGTCCAGGTCGGCGCGGACCTCGGCGTCGATGGCGTCCTCCACGATCGGCGGCGGGGGCGGCACGTCGAGGACCCGGGCCGCAGCGGGGGAGCGGCGGCGGGCGGCGCCACGGGACGACCCCGCGACGATGCCGTGGCGGCGCCGGGCGTGCCGGTAGAAGTCGCCCATCCGCAGCTGCCCCTGCCGGCTCCGGTCCGCCCAGGCGGCGAAGTCCGCCCGGTCGGTGACGAAGCCGCGCGGCGGCAGCACCGTCACCCGCTCGTCGGAGTTCACGAAGCGCAGCGCGGACCGGGTCGTCGGATGGCAGACCTCCACCGGCTCGCCGACCGCGTCCAGCGCCTCGCGGAAGGTGTCGGTGCGCAGCAGCACCGCCCGGTCGCCCAGCTCGGCGGCCCGGTGCCGCAGGGCGCTGAGGATGAGGTGCGCCTTCTGCCGGTGCAGGGCCCGCCGCCGGAACAGCTGCGCGGCCTCCACCAGCAGCACGGGCTGGTCGTCGTCGTCCAGGAAGTGCGGCCCGAGTTGGTCGGCGAGCAGCCACCGGCGGGTAGACATGGATCAATTCTGCCCAGTCGGCCGATCACGCCCGGTGGCGGGGTCGGTGGTGTCGGGTGACCGTTCAGGCCGGTGGACGCGCCGCACCGACCACCGCCGCCGGATCCACCGGCGGCCCGGCCGGGCGGCGCGGCGGGGCGGTGTCCTCCAGCACGGCCAGGTCGGCCTCGACCGCCGCGGGCAGCCGTCGACGCGCGCGGATCACCCACCCGATCTCCCGGGCCGCGTCGAGCAGCCCGCCTCGCCGTTGCGGGTCCCGCCAGGTCTGCGCCAGCACCGCGCGCACCACCCGCGGCGGGCGGCGCAGCGCCGCGGTCAGCACCCGGTTGCGGGCCTCCGCCCGGTGCCGGGCCCGCCGGTCCCGCCCCGCCGGCTGCGGCAGGTGGTGGACCACCAGCTCCGGCACGTACGCCAGCTGCCAGCCGGCGGCGGCCAGGTCCATCGCCAGCAGCGCCTCCTCGCCGTACGTCCCGAGCCGTGGGGCGAAACCACCGGCGGCGTCGAACGCGGCGCGGCGCAGCACCACCGCGCAGGCCAGGAAGCCCAGCACGGACGCCCCCGGCGCGTCCGGCGCGGTGCCCAGCGGCGCACGGGCCATCTCCGTCGAGATCGGGTCGACGCGCGCCTCCCGCCCGACGAGCACCTGCCCGGTGAGCAGCCCGGCTCCCGGATGCGTGGCGAGGATCTCCGCCGCCCGCCCCAACGCCCCCGGCGCCCAGTACGAGTCGTCGTCGGCGAAGGCCACGTACGGGGTACGGGCCAACGCCACCCCGACGTTGCGGGCGGCCCCGGCGCCCAGGTTGGACCCGAGCGGCACGACCCGGACCTCCGGAAAGGCCCGGGCCACCGCCGTCGGGGTGCCGTCGTCGGACCCGTTGTCCACCACGATCACCGGCCCGGGGTGCCGGGGCAGCACCTCGAGCAGCTGGACCCGCCGGTTCCTGGTGGCCACCACCACCGTCACGTCCGCCGTCATGGCCCGCCCGGTACCCCGCGACCGGGCTCCTCACGCGAACTGCGCGCAATTCCCGGCCGTCGTGAGCTAAAGCGGCGCCGCGCGGGAAAGCGGCGGCATGGCCGGTGCCGAGGTGACCCTCTTTCTCAGCGGCGACGTGATGACCGGTCGCGGCGTGGACCAGATCCTGCCCCACCCCGCCCCACCGGAGCTGCGGGAGGGGATCGTCACCGACGCCCGCCGGTACGTGGAGCTGGCCGAGTCGGTGTCCGGCCCGCTCCGCCGCCCGGTCCCGCCCCGCTGGCCGTGGGGGGAGGCGCTGCGGCTCCTCGACGAGCTGCGGCCGGACGTGCGGATCGTCAACCTGGAGACCTCGGTCACCGCGCGGGGCGAGTTCGCGCCCGGCAAGGGGATCCACTACCGGATGCATCCGGAGAACCTGGCCTGCCTCACCGCCGCCCGGATCGACGTCTGCGCGCTGGCCAACAACCACGTGCTCGACTTCGGCGCGCAGGGGCTCACCGACACCCTCGACGGGCTGCGCCGGACCGGCATCACGCCGGCCGGGGCGGGCGCGGACGCGGCGCAGGCGTGGCAGCCGGCCCGGGTCGACCTGGGCGGGGGCCGCCGGCTGCTGCTCTGGTCGGTGGGCGCCCCGTCGAGCGGGATCCCGCCGTCCTGGGCGGCGACCGACCGGCGGCCCGGGGTGGCGTACCTGCCGGAGCCGACCGAGGCGTCCGCCGCCGCGCTCACCGAACGGATCGCCGAGGCGGCCGACCCGGAGGACCTGGTGGTGGTCTCCGTGCACTGGGGTTCGAACTGGGGCTACCGGGTGCCGCCGGAGCACGTGGGTTTCGCGCGCCGCCTGGTGGAGGGCGGGGTGCACCTGGTGCACGGCCACTCGTCGCACCATCCGCGTCCGGTCGAGGCCCACGGCCGCGGCCTGATCCTCTACGGCTGCGGTGACCTGGTGGACGACTACGAGGGGATCGGCGGGCAGGAGTCGTACCGTCCCCACCTGCGGCTGCTGTACCTGCCGACCTTCGACGCGGACGGCCTGGTGCGGCTGCGCCTGGTCCCGGTGCGGATGCGCCGGATGCGGCTGGAGCCGGCGGCGCCCGCCGAGGCGCGCTGGCTCGCCGAGCTGGCCGACCGGCTCGGTTCGCCGTTCCGGACCCGGTTCCGCCTCGACGCCGACGGCCTGATCTCGCTGGACCACGGCGACCCGGCCCGCCCCTCCTGACCGGTGTGGCCCGCCGCACCCCTGGACCGGCCCGGCGGGCCCGCGTCCGGCCCGGGACGCATCATGGAGGCATGACTCGTCCCAGCTCGCCGGCCGGCCGGACCGGATGCGTGCGGCGGGCGCATCCGGCGACCTGCGGGCCCTGATGGCGGCCGACCGGGCGTTCCACACCGGTGTGGTCGATACCGCCAGGAACGGGATCCCCGCCGAGCGGCACGGCCGGCTGCGCGGCCCGCGGTGAGCCAGGTCGCGCCGATTCCGCGCCGCGCCGCGGCCCTGGTCTGGACGGTCGCGCTGGGCGCGTACGTGGCGGCCGTGTTCCACCGCAGCTCGCTCGGCGTGGCCGGGGTCGACGCCGCGCACCGCTTCGACATCGACGCCGCCGCGCTGGCCACCTTCACCGTCGCCCAACTCGCCGTGTACGCCGCCATGCAGGTGCCGGTCGGCGTGCTGCTGGACCGGTACGGCTCCCGCCGGCTGCTCCTCGCCGGCGGGGCGCTGATGGTGGCCGGTCAGCTCTGCTTCGCCGTCGCCACCGACGCGCGACTCGCGGTGGCCGCCCGGGTGCTGGTCGGGCTCGGCGACGCGATGACCTTCATCAGCGTGCTGCGGATCGTCGCGTTCTGGTTCCCGGGGCGGCGCAACCCGTTGATGGTGCAGCTCACCGGCACCCTCGGTCAGCTCGGCGCGATCCTGGGGGCGGTGCCGCTGGTGGCGCTGCTGCACGGCGCGGGCTGGACGCCCGCCTTCCTCACCGCCGCCGCGGTGGGCGCGACGGTGCTGCTGATGGTGGCCGCCGCCGTCCGGGACGCCCCGCGCCGCGAGCACGCCGCCGCCGTCGCTCCCGACCTCGCCACCGTACGCCGGCAGCTGGCCGCCGCGTGGGCCCAGCCGGGCACCCGGCTGGGACTCTGGACCCACTTCGTCACCCAGTTCTCCGGCGCGGTCTTCGCGCTGCTCTGGGGCTATCCCTTCCTGGTGCAGGGGCAGGGGCTGACGCCCACCGCCGCCGCGTCGCTGCTCACCCTGATGACGGTCGGCACGCTGCTCTGCGGGCCGGTCATCGCGCACCTCTGCGCCCGGCACCCGTTCCGCCGTTCGGTGGTGGTCTTCACCATCACCGCCGGCACCGCCGCCGTCTGGGCGGTCGTGCTGGCCTGGCCCGGACGGGCGCCGCACTGGCTGCTGGTGACCCTGGTGCTGGTCCTGGCCGTCAACGGCCCCGGTTCGGTGATCGGGTTCGACTACGCGCGCACCTTCAACCCGGTGCACCGCATCGGCAGCGCCACCGGCATCGTCAACGTGGGTGGCTTCGTCGCCTCGATCGTGCTGGTGCTGGCGATCGGCGTGGTGCTCGACGTCGCCACCCCGGGAACCGCCGCGACCCCCACCCTGGACGCCTACCGCTGGGCCTTCGCCGCGCAGTACCTGCTCTGGGCGCTCGGCGCGGTCCAGGTGTGGCGCTACCGCAACGCCGCCCGCCGTCGGTACGCCGCCGAGCGCGCGGCGGCCCCCGTCGCCGCTGTACCCGGCGGCTGAGCACCGACCCGCGGCCGGGCGGTCAGCGGAGGAGCCGGCGGTGGGTGAGCGAGTCCAGCATCAGGGTGAGGCCGGCGCCGACCAGCCAGACGTCCTTGGCCAGGCCGGTGCCCGCCTGGGTCGGCTTCAGGCTGTTCTGCTCCCGCATCCCGGGCGTGCGCAGGTACAGCTGGACCAGGCCGGCGCCGAACGCGGTCAGGCCCAGGCCGCCGATGAAGGACGGCACGAAGGGGATGAGCAGGGCGGCGCCCACTGCCACCTCGCTGGCGGAGAGCAGCTTGGCGAAGCGCGCCGGCTCGATCTGCCGCAGCGGTGGGATGGCACCCACGGCCATGCCGTGCATGCCCACGGCGGCCTCGCCCTCCAAGGTCCGCTTGCTCAGCCCGGAATTGAGGAAGAACGCGCCGATGCTGACCCGCAACGGCATGTGCGTGAGCTTCATGTGTACTCCCGTCCCAGCGGAGAACCGTGCCCCCGCCTACCCGGCGACGTCCGGGATAACCGCCCCGCCGGGCTGGGCGTACGCGGTGACCGGGCGGTAGGTTCGCGGGAAGACATGATCGTGGACGTAGCCGGGAGGGCACCGTGAGCCAGGAGGTCCGGGGAGTCGTTTCACGGCGCAGGGGCGCGCCGGTCGAGGTCACCACCATCGTGGTGCCCGACCCCGGGCCCGGCGAGGCGGTGGTGAAGGTGCACTCCTGCGGGGTCTGCCACACCGACCTGCACTACCGGGAGGGCGGCATCAACGACGACTACCCGTTCCTGCTCGGCCACGAGGCGGCCGGCGTGGTGGAACAGGTGGGGGAGGGGGTCACGGAGGTGGCTCCCGGCGACTTCGTGGTGCTCAACTGGCGGGCGGTCTGCGGCACCTGCCGGGCCTGCCGGCGCGGTCGCCCCTGGTACTGCTTCAACACGCACAACGCGGCCCGGCGGATGACCCTCACCGACGGCACCGAGTTGGCGCCGGCGCTGGGCATCGGCGCCTTCGCCGAGAAGACGCTGGTCCACGCCGGGCAGTGCACGAAGGTCGACCCGGCCGCCCGGCCCGCCGCGGTGGGCCTGCTCGGCTGCGGCGTGATGGCCGGCCTCGGCGCCGCCATGAACACCGGTCAGGTGACCCGGGGCGACTCGGTGGCCGTCATCGGCTGCGGCGGCGTCGGCGACGCCGCGGTGGCCGGCGCGGCGCTGGCCGGCGCGACCACGATCATCGCGGTGGACACCGACGCCCGCAAGCTCGACTGGGCGCGCAGGTTCGGCGCCACCCACACCGTGGACGCCTCCGCCGAGGACCCCGTCGCGGCGATCCGGGCCGCCACCGGCGGCTTCGGCGCCGACGTGGTGATCGACGCGGTCGGCCGCCCGGAGACCTGGAAGCAGGCGTTCTACGCCCGCGACCTGGCCGGCACCGTGGTGCTGGTCGGGGTGCCCACCCCGGAGATGACCGTCGACCTGCCGCTGCTGGACGTCTTCGGCCGGGGCGGCGCCCTCAAGTCCAGCTGGTACGGCGACTGCCTGCCCAGCCGGGACTTCCCGCTGCTCACCGAGCTCTACCTGCAGGGCCGGCTCGACCTGGACGCGTTCGTCACCGAGGAGATCGCCCTGGACCAGGTGGAACAGGCGTTCGACCGGATGCACCGCGGTGACGTGCTGCGCTCGGTGGTGGTCTTCCCGTGACCGCCCGTATCGACCACGCCGTCACCTCCGGCAGGTTCTCCCTCGACGGGCAGACCTTCGACGTCGACAACAACGTCTGGGTGGTGGGCGACGACGCCGAATGCGTCGTCGTCGACGCCCCGCACGACGTCGCGGCGATCCTGCGCGCCGTCGGCGACCGCCGGGTGGTGGCCATCCTGGCCACCCACGCCCACGACGACCACGTACGGGTGGCGCCCGAGCTGTCCCGGGCCACCGGCGCGCCGGTGCTGCTGCACCCCGCCGACCGGGTGCTCTGGGATCTGGTCCACCCCGACCTGCCGCCCGGCGGCGAGCTGGCCGACGGGCAGAGCCTGTCCGTCGCCGGCGCCACCATGCACGTCCTGCACACCCCCGGCCACAGCCCCGGGGCGTGCAGCTTCCACGCCCCGACGCTCGGCGCGGTCTTCACCGGCGACACCCTCTTCGCCGGCGGGCCCGGCGCGACCGGCCGCTCGTACAGCGACTTCGGCACCATCGTCGAGTCGATCCGGGGCCGCCTGCTCACTCTGCCACCGGAGACCGTGGTGCACACCGGGCACGGCGACAGCACCACCATCGGGACCGAGGCGCCGCACCTGCCCGAGTGGCTGGCGCGGGGCCACTGACCCGGGGGTTCAGCGTTCGCCGCGCCGGCCGAGGACCGGCTTGACGTCCAGCACGGGGGTGCCGTCCAGCGCCTCCAGGTCGGCCACCCGCACCCGCGGGCCGTCCACGGCCAGCACCCGCACCCGGTGCAGCCCGATCGGGTTCGGCCGGTCCGCCGACCGGGTGCTGAACACCCCGGTCTCCGGCCGGGCGTGGTCGTCGCGCGGGTGCACCGCCAGGACGTCCCGCCGGGCCCGGTCCAGCCAGGTGAGGACCAGGACCTCGGTGCCCGGCCGCAGGTCGCGCAGGCCGACGGCGACGGTGGGGGAGAAGACCAGGCACGCCTCCGGCGCACCCTCGTCGCCCTGCTTCGGCGCGAGCTCCGGATCGGTCAGCGGCGACTCCACCCGACCGATCGGGCGCAGCTCGTACGGCCCGTCGCCGATCACGTCGTGGTCCCGCCGTCGAGGCGCATGTGCAGCCGTACGGTGGTTCCGCCCGCGGTGGTGTGCAGCAGCACCAGGTCGCAGAGCGCGTGCACGATCACCAGCCCTCGGCCGCCGATGCCGTCGTGCCGGGGCGCGAGCCGACCGGCGAGCGGGTCGGCGAGCCAACCGTCGTCGTGGATCTCACACACCAGGTGTTCACCGGTGTGCCACGCCCGCAGCACCCCGGCGCCACCGGCGTGGGCGACGCTGTTCGCGGCCAGTTCGGTGACGGCGATCTGGAGGTCCGCGATCCGGTCCGGGTCCAGGCGCGCGGCCTGCGCCCGGTCGGTGACGAACCGGCGCACGTCGGCCAGGGTGTCGAGGGCGTACGGGAGGACGGAGACCGGCTCGTCGGGGTCCGGCAGCGGCTTGTTGTGCCCGGTGACGACCTGCTCCGGGGCGAAGGTGGGGCTCGGCCGCCGGCCCGCCGCGTCGACCAGCACCGGATGGGTGCGGCCGGCGTCGACGAGCACCTCGGCGTCGAGCCGCGCGGTGTCGTACGGGCAGAGGATGTGGGCGTCCCGGTCGGCGAACGCCGCGTTGATCAGCGCCTCGTGCTGGGCGCACGCCGGCTGCTCGGCCTCGGTACGCCCCGCCCACACCGGTTCGCCGATGATGCGTACCCGCTGGCCGGGGTGCCGCTCCAGGAAGGCCTGCAACACCCAGGGGATGATCCGGCCGGGGTTGCGCCCGGCCTCGGTCATGTCGGCGTAGCGGACCCGGTCCTCGTCGGCGCCCACCCGGTCACGGATCAGCGCCAGCCGGTCGGGAGGGGCCGCCACCAGCACCGGCTCCCCGTGCGCCAGGCCCTCCGTCACGAACGGCACGGTGCCGGCGAGCAGCTCCGCGTGGTCCCGGTAGAACAGTCCCTCGTGGACCAGCCGGGTCGACCCGGACGGCGTCACGTCGCGTACCCCGGGCGGTCCGTGGCGTCGACGAGGTCGAGCAGCCGGTGCAGGGCCGGCCGGCAGCCGACCAGGCGGACCCCGGCCGGGGTGACCCGTCGGGCCCGGACCAGCGCGCTGGCGGCGCTCACGTCGGCGAAGCTCAGCTCGGAGACGTCGACCACGCAGGTCTGCTCGGTCGGCCCCCGACCGGTGAGCTGCCCGAGCAGGGCGGCGAACGCTTCCCGGTTGCTGCGGTCGACCTGGCCCACCAGGCGCAGGCCGTACGGTTCGAGGGTCCGGTACGCCCGCAGCATCGGCGTCCAGGTGCGCGTGGCGTCCGGCCCCACCGTCGCCGGGTGCGCGGCGGCGATCGGGCGCAGGTACTCGGCGGGGAAGAGCCGCCGGTCGTACAGGCACATGCCGGCCACGTCGCCGTCCAGGAAGACGCGGTTCGTCTCGGCCTCGTACCGGCACAGGTCGGCGACGGGTACGCCGTGCCGCACCGCCCAGCCCATGTCACCGATCAGGCGCAGCCCCGGGCGCTCGTCGCGCCGGGCCCGGGCGACCTCGGTGGTCAGTTCGTCGACCATCGCGTCCGCCCTGAACCGGCCGCCGGTCAGGTAGCTCTCCACCGCCGGCACGATCCGCAGTCGACCGCCCGCCAGCGCCGCTTCGGTCGGCACGCCGGCGCCGTCGAGGTGGGCCCGCACGACGGTGGGGGAGGTCGCGTCGGTGAACCAGACGACCTTGTGGCCGAGGCTGAGACCGTGGGCGGCGAACCGCCCCCCGGCGTCGAGTCCGCCGGCCTCGCCGTCGTGCGCCCAACAGACGTGGTCGCCCAGGCTGACCTGGTCGGCCACCGCGCTCGCAGTCACCCTTATCGCCCTCCGGTCGGCCTCACTGTAGCCCGTGGTCGACCCTCAGCGAACGCCGGTGCGCGGCGAAGTGGTTGCCGGCCGTTCCACCGGAGGCTAATCTGCCGGTGGACCCGGACGTCGGCGCACGGCGCCGCCCGGATGTCCCTCTCCCCCCGCTCCCGATCGGTGTCCCTACGACGCCGTCGGGCCGCACGCCGTCCACCGCGATCCGCGCGCCGGCGGTCCCTCCACTGTGGTCCGGCGCCGTGGCGCGTCCCGGGCCCGCTTTACCCGAAAGGCACCCGATGCACCCTGACACCCTCATGCCCGTCGACGGCGTGGTCGACCTCGACGACCGCCGCGCGCTCGTACGGGTCGACGGCTACCTGCCGTCCCGGCGCGACGTGCTCCTCTCCCCGGCCCAGCTGCGTCGCCACGGGCTGCGCCGGGGCGACGTGGTCACCGGCGTGGCCCGTTCCGGCCGGCTGGTCCGGCTGGACAGCGTCAACGGCACGGACCCCGCGCAGGCCCGGGACCGGCCCGACTTCCACGCGCTCACCGCGGGTTACCCGCGGGAGCGGTTGCGGTTGGAGACCGAGCCGCACATCCTGACCACCCGGGTGATCGACCTGGTCATGCCGATCGGCAAGGGGCAGCGGGCGCTGATCGTGTCGCCGCCGAAGGCCGGTAAGACCATGGTGTTGCAGGCGATCGCGAACGCGATCACGCACAACAACCCGGAGTGCCACCTGATGGTGGTGCTGGTCGACGAGCGGCCCGAAGAGGTCACCGACATGCAGCGGTCGGTCAAGGGCGAGGTCATCGCGGCCACGTTCGACCGTCCGCCGCAGGACCACACCACGGTGGCGGAGCTGGCGATCGAGCGGGCCAAGCGTCTGGTCGAGCTGGGCCACGACGTGGTCGTGCTGCTCGACTCGGTCACCCGGCTGGCCCGCGCCTACAACCTCGCCGCCCGGCCCGTCGGTCGTACCCTGTCCGGCGGGGTGGACGTGGCCGCGCTGCACCCGCCCAAGCGGCTGCTGTCCGCCGCCCGCGCCGTGGTGGGCGGCGGCTCGCTCACCGTCCTCGCCTCCGCGCTCGTGGAGACCGGGTCGGCGGCGGACACGCTGTTCTTCGAGGAGTTCAAGAGCACCGGCAACGCCGAGCTGCGGCTGGACCGGGGGCTCGCCGAGCGGCGCACCTTCCCGGCGGTGGACGTGCGCTCGTCGGGAACCCGGCGCGAGGAGTTGCTGCTGACGGCGGACGAGCGGACCCGGGTGGGCGCGCTGCGGACCGCACTGTCCCGGTTGGACCGACAGCAGAGCCTCGACCTGCTGCTCCGCCGGCTCGCCGGCACCGCCGACAACCGGGCCCTGCTCGCCCGGTTCTAGGATCGACAGGGTGAGCACTGACCCCGCCGGCCGCCCGACCGTACGACAGCTGCGCCTTGTGGTCGAGGCCGAGGACTACGAGGCCGCGGTCGCCTTCTTTCGCGACGCGCTCGGCCTGCCGGAACAGGCCGCGTTCTCCGGCGAGGGCGATGCCCGGGTGGTGATCCTCGACGCCGGTCGGGCCACCCTCGAGATCGCCAATCCCGCCCAGAAGCGCATGATCGACGAGGTGGAGGTGGGGCGACAGGTGGCGCCGCGCATCCGGGTGGCGTTCGAGGTGGACGACACCCAGGCCGCGACGGCCCGGCTGGTGGCCGCCGGGGCCACCGAGCTCGCGCCGCCGACCGTCACGCCCTGGCACTCGCTCAACTCGCGGCTCGACGCTCCGGCGGGGCTCCAGCTCACCCTCTTCCAGGAGCTGCGCGACCTCGACGACCGCGCCACCCTGGACGGTTTCGGCACCGACCGGGACCGCGCCGGCTGACACCCACCAGGGCGAAATCGGGCTGCGGCGACCAGAGGTGACGTGCCGCGATCCTCCGCGTGTCCGTCTCCGAACGGCCGGTCGTACCCGCCGGTGACCTGCTCACCCCGGCGCAGTCCGCCGCCGTGCGTCACGTGCGCGCGGTGGCGGTGCGGGACCGGCCGGTGGCCCTCGCGGTGATCGCCCGGCACCTGGCCGGGTCGGGGGCCGCGTACCGGCCGGAGGAGCTGGTCGCGGCGGTCGCGGAGCGGGGTCGGCTGACCGTCAACTTTCACCCCGACCGGCTGCTCGCCGACGGGCGCACGGTGGCGGCGGCGCTCGCCGACGAGGGGACCTACCGCAGCCAGTTCGTCACCGGCATCTCCAGCGGCGGCCTCACCGCGTATCCGGGCGGCGACCGGGACCGTTGGGAGGAGCGGCTGTTCGGCGGGGCGTACCAGGCGCCCGGGGTGTCCCCGGCGGAGCGGCCGATCTACGGCGGGTTGAACCTGCTGGACCACCCGGACGGCGCCTGCCCCCGGTTCGGCTCCTGCCACCTGCGGCTGCGTCCGGAGGTGCTGGCCCGAACGACATTCTGCTTCGGCGACAGCCATCTGGGCCCCACCGACCTGGGCACCGTCGACGTGCCCGAGCCCATCCTGGCCGCACTGCTGGCGGCGACCGCCGAAACCGGGACGAGCCTCGGCGTCGCCGGGATGGACGCCGGCCGGCTGGTACGCACCCTGCTCAGCCGGCGCGAGCGGGCGGCGCGCCGGCCCGCCGGCCGCGCCCTGGACGACTACGTCGAGGCGCAGATCCACGGCGGGGTCGCGCTGGGACGGGACGTGGAGGCGCTCGTCGTGGACCCGTCGTTCCGGGAGACGGACATCGGGCGCCTGCTGGCCGAGATCGCCCAGCGGTACCGGATCGACCTGGCGTTCCACGACGGCTTCGCGATGCCGGTCGACGCGATCGGTCCCGAGTTCCGCGGGCCGGCGATCCCCCCGTTGGCCGCCCGGGTGCACGCCGAGTTCGGCCGGCCGGGGGAGCCGGTCGACGCCGCGCTGATCGGGCGGGCCGCGGCGTCGGTGGTGCGGGAGCCGGGCCGCTGGGCCGACCGGGGCTCGACCGCCGAGACCCTGCAGCACCTCAAGCAGCTCTGGCACGTCCTGGTGCGGTTCGGCGATCCGCGTCCCTGACCCGCCTGTTCACGGGTGAACGTCCGACTCGCCGCGTGACCCACGCCGCAGCTCGGCGGGGTGCCGACATTTCCGGAATGACGGACACGTCAACCTGGTTGTGTCCCCCGTACCGCCGGCATCCAAACCCCGCCGGCGCGGGCAGTTCCCCCCGGGAGTGGGCGCGATCTTCAAGCGCGTCGACACGATTGAAAGGGCAACCATCGTGAAGCAGGTCTTCACTGCATGGCTCCCCGCCATCGCGAAGAACCGCAGGACCCCACTGATCGTCGCCGGCATCGCCGCCATCGGCGGACTGGCGCTCGGACCCGCCGCCGTGGCCGCCCCGGTCACCAGTGGGCCGCACGCCGGAGCCGTGGCCGCCATCGACCTCGCCACCGGCAAGAACCGACAGGCCACCACGGTCGAATCCGCCCTGACCACGGGCAGCAGCACCAGCAAGGTGCCCGCCGGCAAGCCGAGCCGGGACAAGCTCATCCCGCACGGCGTCGAAGGCGCGCAGTCCCGCGTGCCGCTCGACGACGAACAGCGTGCCAACGCCAAGGCCATCATCGAGACCGCCAAGAAGACCGGTGTGGGCGAGCGGGGCGCGGTGATCGGCGTGGCCACCTCGCTCCAGGAGTCGAAGCTCTACAACCTGGGTCACCTCGGCGTGTACAACGACCACGACTCGCAGGGCCTGTTCCAGCAGCGCCCGTCCAGCGGTTGGGGCACGGTGGAGCAGATCACCGACCCGGAGTACGCCTCCCGGGCGTTCTTCGACGCGCTGAAGAACGTGCACGGCTGGGAGGACCTGCCGCTGACCACCGCGGCGCAGACCGTCCAGATCTCGGCCTACCCCTACGCGTACGCGCAGTGGGAGGAGCAGGCGGCGGACATCGTCCAGCAGCTCTGGTGACCATCGCCTGAACGACCGGCCGGCCGGCCCCCGTCCCGGGGCCGGCCGGTGCTCTTCACCCACACCCCGCGTCCCGCGCGGTTTGCGGCGTGTCGTGGCGTCATCGGCCAGTGATACGCCGACACGCCGCCAACGGAGTCGATCAGCGCGGGACGTCGGCTCGCTGGTCGTCCGCGTCTCGCGGGGCGTCCGTGTCTCTGCGGGGCTTACGCCGCTCGCCGGTGCCGCGCCGTCCGGGGGCGTGTTCCGCTCTGGAAGCGAGTCGATCAGTGGGCGGGCGATCAGCTTGCTTGGGCGGTACCTCGGGTGGTCCGCTTCTGGTGCGCGGGTTGCGGCATGGCGTCTCCGCCGGGCCGTTCGGACCGCTGGGCGATTCGGGTGGGCGTGGGAACCATCCGGATCTGGTCGGTCGTGGGGCAAATGTCCGTGGCGGCCGGCATCCTCAGGCCGGAATCTGGCGCGGCCCAGGGTCGTTACATCTCCTGTACATCGCAGCAGCAGGGTGTTTCTCTGCCGGCCTCCATGGCACCGCCCCCGGCGGAATGGCCGCAGGTCCCCGGTCGTTACATCCCCTGGACGATCGCACGAGCCGCCCCGGCTCCTGGCGGAATGACGGCAGGCCGGTGGTCGTTACATCCCCCGGCCCCGTCTCGCACGAGCCGCCGCTGGCGGAATGACAGGCGGCCGGTGGTCGTTACACACAGTCCCGGCGCCGCGAGCCCCCCCGGCTTGCTGGCCCGCCGGTCGAAGACTCTCCCCTGAATCTTGTTGAGCGCCTGATCGTGGTGCTTGCGCGCGCCGCCGTCCCCCTTCTGGTGGTGCGTGCCGACCCCCGAATGGAGCTTCTCTGATGAACACGAACATTCTGCGTAAGAGCATGCTGAGCATCGCTGGTCTGGCCTTCGCCGGTGGCATCTTCGCCGGCCCGGTGACCGAGGCTCACGCCGCCCCGACCACGGAGGCCAAGGCTGTCGCCGTGGCCGTGCAGGCTGACAAGGCCGACAAGGCCGACAAGGCCGACAAGGCCGACAAGAGTAAGCTGATCCCGCATGGTGTGCAGGGCAAGCAGTCGCGCATCGACCTCGGCGCCGAGCAGACCAGGAATGTCAAGGCGATCATCGCGGCGACGAAGAAGGCTGACATGGACGAGCGCGCCGCCGTCGTGGCGATCGCCACGGCGCTGCAGGAGTCGAAGTTGGAGAACCTGGGTCACCTGGGTGAGCGCAACGATCACGACTCGCAGGGCCTGTTCCAGCAGCGTCCGTCCAGCGGTTGGGGCACGGTGGAGCAGATCACCGACCCGGAGTACTCGACCCTGGCGTTCCTGAAGGGTCTGAAGCAGGTTGATGGTTGGCAGGACATGCCGCTGACCGAGGCCGCCCAGACCGTGCAGGTTTCGGCCTACCCCTTCCACTACGCACAGTGGGAGCAGCAGGCCGCCGACCTCGTCGCCAAGCACTGGAACAACTGACCCACGAACCACCCGCTGGCCGGCACCCCCACCCCGGGGTGCCGGCCAGCGGCGTCTGCGCACCCAGCAGTGTGAAGAGTTGTCGTCGCCAGGGCGACAACCACTCTTCACAACCCACCCCCACCCCGGTGATCATGAAGTTATTGGCAGAAATGGAGATCTACACCGCCAATGACTCTCTGGACATCGGCGGACCGTCACATAAAGGCGACGGTCAGGCGGGCTCTCGGACCCATGACGCGGTAAGCCGCCCTCGCTTCATGGAGTTTCTTGATCATGGTCTCATTGGCCGGTGGGGAGGAAGCGCTCCGTGGCAGCACCGAAATTCGAGGTCGCCCGCCGGCTGCCCGCACTCCTCTGCGCTTCGCTGCGGCGGCCGACGCGTGAGCGGCGGGCGCCCTCGGAAAGGGTCAGGCTTGCGCCGGCGAGGTGGGCTGGCCGTAAGTGGTGTCGAACCAGCGGATGAAGCCCATGGTGTTGCCCCACTGAGCGGTGATCCGGTCGTGGATTGCACGCTGGTCATGCCCAGGTAGGAACTGCCGAGCGCCGGTGACAATGCCGTCGCAGCCACAGGCGCACGTACGGGGCCGGTCGAGTGGATGATCCTCGACGTAGGTGACCGGGTTGCGGAACTGGTCAAGGCTCGGCTGGCCGATCAGGCCGTCGTACACCGGATCGCCCGGAAGCCCATAAAGCCGGGGACGTAGCCCTGGCCGGCTGGCTTGGGGAGACCTACGCAACGTACCTACACGCCGTCGACCCAGCCGGAGCACAGGAGGCCCTGTCCGAAGCTAGCGCGCGGTACTACGCCCCCGGGGCGGCGTGGCTTTCCAGCGCATCGAGGTGCCGTCATCGCAAGCACAGCAGGCCGTTGACTTCCTCACCAAGCGGTACGACAACGGTCCGCAACTCATACTGGGCGTCACCGCCGTGCTAGACGACATCGCATGGGACAACACGCGCACAGCCGAGGCGGAGGCAGCTCTTGGCCGAGTTGGGCGAACACATGGGATTCACCGTCCAGCAGCCAGAGCGCGACTTCAACTCTGGACCAGACGTGCTGTGGAGCATGGGCGGGCATCGGTATGTAGTGATCGAGGCTGAGACCGGCGCGACCGCGCCGAAGATCTGGAAGGACCACATCAATCAGCTCAGCGGCTCAGTCAATTGGTGCCGCAGCAACTACGGCGGCGACGCAAAGATAACGCCGGTGCTCGTACATCCGTCCCACGTGGTCGACTCCGCAGGTACTGCCCCTCTTGGCACCCGGGTCATCAACAGGGAAAAGCTCAAGGGCCTCAAGGCCGCAGTACAGAAGTTTGCCCGGGCGCTGGCCCACGAGGATCGGTACCGCGACCCCGCCGCCGTCGAGGCCCAACCGGCTGAGCTACAGCTAACTGGCGAGACACTGCTCAACGCCTTCGCAGAAACCGCCACCGTTAGCCAGCCTCGACGATGTAACGCCACCCCGAGGTGTTGGGCCTGGCAGCCGACGCCAGCCGTGGGTCAGGTCGGTAACTGGTGGTGGCCGACCTCGACGATCGGTACCTTCCGCTGCTGGAGCGCGCCGGAGCGGTGGCGGTGCTGGTCCGCCCCGACGGTTACGCCTTCGGCGACGCGGACGCGAAAGCCGGCATCCCGGCGCTCGTGGAGGAGTTGCGGACCGCCGTCTCGGCGCTGCCCGGCAACGGGTGAACCGGGACTGCCGGCTGCTCGGCGGCCCGGTCGTACTCCTCGCGGGCGAGGGCGATCGCGGTCCGGTGCCGTTTCGCCCAGTCGGTCAGCGCCAGCAGCGCGTCGGACAGCTCCCGGGCGCGTTCGGTGGCGGTGTACTCCACCCGGACGGGGACGGTCGCATACACCGTACGAGTGAGCAGGCCGTCCCGTTCGAGGTTGCGCAGTGTCAAGGTCAGCATGCGCCGGCTGATCCCGTTCACCGCCCGTTCGATCTCGGTGAACCGGACCGGACCCTGGATCGCCACCAGCAGGATCCCGATGCTCCATTTCCCGCTGACGCGGTTGAGCACTTCGAGGACCGTGCACGCGGGGTTGTTGTCGTCCTGGTGCTCGCCGTCCTCAGGCACACGGCTGTTCCCTTGGGACATCAAAGTGCCTCCTTTCGGTCAAACGAATAGTCACACATCATGAAGTCGGTAACAAGAAGTAACGCTAGGGACCAAACAGAACCGGGCGGATCGGTCACCGGCGTTCCCGCCGGAGCGGTCCGCAGAGTCGAAGAGGAAGGCCGTTCGTGAATCAGACCAGAACAGCCGGCAGGTCGCGGGCGCTGGCGCTGGCCGTGCTGTGCTCCATGCAGCTGATGGTGGTGTTGGACGGGACGATCGTCACCGTCGCCCTGCCGACCATCCGCGAAGAACTCGGGTTCTCCCAGTCGAGCCTGGCCTGGGTGGTCAACTCTTACCTGATCGCCTTCGCCGGCCTGCTGCTGCTCTCCGGCCGCCTAGGCGACCTGATCGGCCGCCGCAAGGTGTTCCTGATCGGTCTCTCCATCTTCACCGCGGCATCGCTGCTCTGCGGGCTGGCCAACAGCCAGGAGACCCTCATCGCGTTCCGGTTCCTCCAGGGCGTCGGCGGCGCGATGTCCACCGCCGTCATCCTCGGCATGATCGTCACGATGTACACCGAGGCTCAGGAGCAGGGCCGGGCCATCGCGATCTACAGCTTTGTCGCCTCGGCGGGCGCGTCGATCGGCTTCATCGCCGGCGGTGTGATCACCCAGGGCGCCAGCTGGAACTGGATCTTCCTGATCAACGTGCCGCTCGGCGTCGCCGCCGTGCTCCTCGGCCTGCGCCAGATCGAGAAGGACCAGGGCATCGGCCTGTCGGCCGGCGCCGACGTGGTGGGCGCCGTCCTCGTCACCTCCGGGCTGATGCTCGGCGTCTACACCATCGTGCAGGCCGCCGACCACGGCTGGGGCTCCGGTCGCACCTTCGCTCTCGCCGGCACCTCCATCGCTCTGCTGGCCGGCTTCGTGGCCCGCCAGGCCACCGCGGCCAAGCCGCTGCTGGCGCTGCGCATCTTCCGGTTCCGCCAGGTCACCGGCGCCAACATCATCCAGCTGCTGATGGTCGCCGGCATGTTCGGGTACCAGTTCCTCACCGCGCTCTACCTGCAGCAGGTGCTGGGCTACGACCCCGCGGAGACCGGGCTCGGCTTCCTGTCGGTGGCCGTGGTGATCGCTATCGTCTCGCTCGGCTTCTCCACCAAGCTGGTGACCCGCTTCGGTGGGCGGGCGGTGCTGGTGGCCGGCCTGCTGGTCATCGTCGCCGGTCAGGTGCTGCTCGCCCGCGTCCCGGTCGACGGCCGGTACGTCGTCGACGTGCTGCCGGTGATGGTCCTGATCGGTGCCGGCTTCGGTATGGCGATGCCGGCGCTGACCGGGCTCGCCATGTCGGGCGCCACCCCAGAGGACTCCGGACTCGCCTCCGGCCTCTTCAACACCACGCAGCAGGCGGGTGGCGCCGTCGGCCTGGCCGTCCTGGCCACCGTCGCGGCCGACCGGACCGACTCGCTGCTCGCCAAGGGCACCGACGCAGCCGAGGCGGCGGTCGCGGGTTATCACGTGTCGTTCATCATCTCCGTGGCGTTCACCGTGGTCGCGATCCTGCTCAGCCTCACCGTGCTGCGCCGGCCGGCCAAGGCCGTGCAGGCCGCCCCCGTCTCCTCCGCCGCGGCCGACGCGTAAACAGCCGGTGCGGTCGATGCCGCGACCGCACCGCCGTGGCCACCTCCGTCCGGAGGTGGCCACGGCGTTTCTCCCCCGGCACCGGGTCGCGGCGGAGGCCAGGGTCCCGCTGGTCTCCGCCGTCCCGCACCGGCCGGGGTAGACGCACCAGCAGGAACGCGAAACGGCCGGCACATCCGAAGATGTGGCGGCCGTTTCCGTTCAGCCCGCCCGAGCGGTTACTTCATGATCATCGGGGCGAGAGTCGGCAGCGGAAAGGGCGGCGTGGGCGCGCATGGGGTCGGGATCGTGGATGGACCCCGTACCCGACGAGGTTGACGTCGATGGCTTGGCGCACGCGCACGGGGCGGGAGCGAAGGCGTCGTCGGGGGCGGGTGCGAGGGCATCGAGGCGGGTGCCGTGCCGGGGCCGGGGCCGAGGGCGGGGCTGCACCGAGGGCGGGTGCGGGGGCCGGGGCCGGGCATCGGGGCGGGCGCGAGGGCGCGCCGGAACCGGACAGCGGGGTGCGCGACAGGGGTGGCGGTGGTCACTCTGGGGGGTGGAACACCGGGTGGGGGTAGCCTGTTGAGTCAGGTGTCGGTGTGTCCAGTGTCCCCGGGCCTCACCTATAAATTGCCTTCGCGGAATACCGTTCGGCTGGAGCCGCGTCGTGCCACTCGCCGAGAGGCGACCTGCACACCGACGCCCCGGCGCCGCCCCCGATCCGACAGGGTCGGGGGCGGCGCTTTTTGTGCCGGTGCCCCGCGCCGTCGAAAAGATCGTCTGCTGGACTCGCCGCGCCCGCCCCGTTGACCTATCTTCAGGAGGTCGGCTTCCGCGACGTCGGGGAGGGGGTGCGGGGCGATGGGTCTGCGCACCTTCATCGAGGGCTGGCCGGTCTACCGTCAGCTCACCGGCCCCGACCCGCTGGGCCGGGGCGCCGCGGCGCAGTCCGCCCGCTCGGCGCAGCTCAGCCCCCGCACGGAGGCCGCCGACAACGTCGCCCGCTCGGTCTGCCCGTACTGCGCGGTCGGTTGCGGCCAGCGGGTCTTCGTGAAGGACGGTCAGGTCACCCAGATCGAGGGGGACCCGGACAGTCCGATCTCCCGGGGCCGGCTCTGCCCCAAGGGCTCGGCCAGCAAGAGCCTGGTCACCAGCCCACTGCGGCAGACCACGGTCCGCTACCGCCGGCCGTACGGCACCGAGTGGGAGGACCTGGAACTCGACGTCGCGCTCGACATGATCGCCGACCGGATCCTCGCCGCCCGCGCGGAGACCTGGGAGGACGTCGACAGCGAGGGCCGGCCGCTGAACCGGACGCTGGGCATCTCCAGCCTCGGCGGGGCGACGCTTGACAACGAGGAGAACTACCTCATCAAGAAGCTGTTCACGGCGATGGGGGCGCTCCAGATCGAGAACCAGGCCCGGATTTGACACTCCGCCACCGTCCCCGGTCTGGGGGCCAGCTTCGGTCGCGGTGGCGCGACGGACTTCCAGCAGGACCTCGCCAACGCTGACGTCATCGTCATCCAGGGCTCGAACATGGCCGAGGCCCACCCGGTGGGTTTCCAGTGGGTGATGGAGGCCAAGCGCCGTGGCGCCAAGGTCTTCCACGTCGATCCCCGGTTCACCCGGACCAGCGCCGTGGCCGACACGTACCTGCCGATCCGCGCCGGCTCGGACATCGCGCTGCTCGGCGGGGTGGTGCGCTACATCCTGGAGAACGAGCTCGACTTCCGGGAGTACGTGCTGGCGTACACGAACGCCGCGACGATCATCAGCGAGCAGTTCGTCGACACCGAGGACGGCGACGGCTTCTTCTCCGGCTTCGACCCGGAGACCGGCAGCTACGTGCAGGACACCTGGCAGTACGAGGGGCACGAGCGCGACTCCGGCAGCGGGCACACCGCCAAGGAGCGGGACAGCGCGGCGGGCCTGCGGCACGAGTCGCACGGCCCGGAGGTGCACGGCGAGACCCGGCGGGACGAGACGTTGCAGCATCCCCGCTGCGTCTACCAGATCCTGCGGCGGCACTTCGCCCGCTACACCCCGGAAATGGTGGAGCGGGTCTGCGGCATCCCGCAGGAGAAGTTCCTCGAGCTGGCCCGGGCCTGGACGGAGAACTCCGGCCGGGAGCGCACCGGCTGCCTGATCTACTCGGTGGGCTGGACCCAGCACAGCGTCGGCGTGCAGTACATCCGCACCGGGGCGATCATCCAGCTGCTGCTGGGCAACCTGGGCCGCCCCGGCGGCGGGGTGCTGGCGCTGCGCGGGCACGCCAGCATCCAGGGCTCGACCGACATCCCGACCCTGTACAACCTGCTGCCCGGCTACCTGCCGATGCCGCACCACGCCGACCACCCGACCTTCGACGAGTGGGTGGACAGCATCCGCCATCCGGGCCGGAAGGGGTTCTGGGGCAACGCGCGGTCCTTCGCGGCGAGTCTGCTGAAGGCGTACTGGGGTGACAGCGCGACGCCGGAGAACGACTTCTGCTACGGGTACCTGCCCCGGATGACCGGCGACCACGGCACCTACCAGCAGGTGCTGAACATGATCGACGGCAAGATCAAGGGCTACTTCCTGCTGGGGCAGAACCCGGCGGTCGGCTCCGCGCACGGCCGGGCCCAGCGTCTCGGCATGGCCAACCTCGACTGGCTGGTGGTCCGCGACCTGTTCATGATCGAGAGCGCCACGTTCTGGAAGAACGGCCCCGAGGTCGCCACCGGCGAGATCGTGCCGCAGGAGTGCCGGACGGAGGTGTTCTTCCTGCCCGCCGCGTCGCACGTGGAGAAGGAGGGCACCTTCACCCAGACCCAGCGGCTGCTGCAGTGGCGGGAGAAGGCCACCGAACCGCCGGGCGACGCTCGCTCCGAGCTGTGGTTCTTCTACCACCTGGGTCGCCGGCTGCGGGAGAAGCTGGCCGACTCCGACCTGTCCCGCGACCGGGCGCTGCTCGACCTGGCCTGGGACTACCCCACGCACGGTCCGCACGCCGAGCCGAGCGCCGAGGCGGTGCTGCGCGAGATCAACGGGTACGACGTGGCGACGGGCCGCCCGCTCGCCGCTTTCACCGAGGCGCGCGACGACGGTTCCACCGCCGTCGGCTGCTGGATCTACACCGGGGTGTACGCCGACGGCGTCAACCAGGCGGCCCGCCGCAGAAGCCGGCACGAGCAGGACTGGGTGGCCGCCGAGTGGGGTTGGGCGTGGCCGGCGAACCGCCGCATGCTCTACAACCGCGCCTCCGCCGACCCGGAGGGCCGCCCGTGGAGCGAGCGCAAGCGCTACGTCTGGTGGGATCCGCGGCGGGGCGAGTGGACCGGCTACGACGTGCCGGACTTCGAGCGGTCCAAGCCGCCGTCGTACCGGCCGCCGGCCGGGGCGTCCGGTCCGGAGGGGATCGCCGGTGACGACGCCTTCGTCATGCAGCCCGACGGCAAGGGCTGGCTGTACGCGCCCAGCGGCGTGCTCGACGGCCCGTTGCCGACGCACTACGAGCCGGCCGAGTCGCCGATGCGCAACCCGCTCTACGGGCAGCAGGCCAACCCGACCCGCAAGATCTACGACCACCCGGTGAACTCGGTGAACCCGAGCCCGCCGCAGCAGCACAGTCAGGTCTTCCCGTACGTGTTCACGGTCAGCCGGCTCACCGAGCACCACACCGCCGGTGCGATGAGCCGGATGGTGCGACCGCTGGCCGAGCTGCAACCGGAGATGTTCGTCGAGGTGTCGCCCGAGCTCGCCGCCGAGGCGGGCCTGACCCACCTGGGCTGGGCGCACGTGGTCAGCGGGCGGGCGGCGATCGAGGCGAAGGTGCTGGTCACCGACCGGCTCACCCCGCTGCGGGTGGACGGCCGGGTGATCCACCAGCTGTGGCTGCCGTACCACTTCGGGTTCGAGGGGATCGTGACCGGCGACTCGGCCAACGACCTGTTCGGCATCACCCTGGATCCGAACGTGCTGATCCAGGAGAGCAAGATCGGCACCTGCGACGTACGACCGGGGCGGCGGCCGACCGGCCCGGCGTTGCGCGCCATGGTCGTCGACTACCAGCGGCGGGCCGGCATCGTCCCGGGTCACCCGCCGCCGACGGTGACCACCGAGCTCCGCCACCCGGCGGGGTCGACCGCGGAGGGGACCGGCGATGCCTGACGCCAACAGCCTGTACGGCCCGCTCGACCCCGCACCGGACGCCGGCTGGGTCGCCGCCGGCCCCCGGATGGGCTTTTTCACCGACACCAGCGTCTGCATCGGCTGCAAGGCGTGCGAGGTGGCCTGCAAGGAGTGGAACGGCGTCCCGGCGTCCGGCTTCGACCTGCTGGGCATGTCGTTCGACAACACCGGCGCGCTGACCGCGAACTCGTGGCGGCATGTCGCCTTCATCGAGCAGCCCCGCCCCGCCGGCGGGCGCACCCCGCCGTTCGCCGGCGCCCCGACGGGCGGCTCGGCCGGCGCCTCGTCGGCGGCGGTGGCCGCCGGCACCGGCAACCCGACCGGCACCGACCCGGGCCTGCCGCCGGGCGCGCCCGCGTCGGCCGCCCGGATGGCCACCGGCGCCCCGCCCGGCACCGGCGGAGCGGTCGCCAGCGGCACCGACGCCGCGGCTCCCGCGAACAGTGCGCGGTTCCTCGGCATGCCCGGGTCGCAGCCGCCCGGCCGCGGCACCGGCGCGGAAGAGCGCACCGACTTCCGCTGGCTGATGATGTCCGACGTCTGCAAGCACTGCACCCACGCCGCCTGCCTGGACGTCTGCCCCACCGGTTCGCTGTTCCGCACCGAGTTCGGCACGGTAGTGGTGCAGGAGGACATCTGCAACGGCTGCGGCTACTGCATCTCCGCCTGCCCGTACGGCGTGATCGACCAGCGCAAGGACGACGGCCGGGCGTGGAAGTGCACGCTGTGCTACGACCGGCTCGGCGCGGGCATGACCCCGGCCTGCGCGCAGGCCTGCCCGACCGAGTCGATCCAGTTCGGCCCCCTCGACGAGTTGCGGGAGCGGGCCGCGCGGCGGGTCGCCACCCTGCACGGGCGGGGCGTGCCGGAGGCCCGCCTCTACGGCGACGACCCGACCGACGGGGTCGGCGGCGACGGGGCGTTCTTCCTGCTCCTCGACGAGCCGGAGGTCTACGGCCTGCCACCGGACCCGGTGGTCACCACCCGGGACCTGCCGAAGATGTGGAAGCGGGCCGGCCTGGCGGCGCTGGCCATGGCGGCGGCCACCGTCGCCGCGTTCGTCGGAGGTTCCTCGTGAGTCCGGACCGCGCCCCGGTGGGTGCCCTGTTCCGTCGTTTCCGGCAGCGCCTGGCGGCGGAGGGCCCGGACCGGTTCGGCGGACCGGGCCCGTCGGCGCCGTACGGCCCGAAGACCGGCGCCAGCCACCCGGCGGCGGCGCGCGGTGACGCCGTCGCGGCGGAGGCCGGGCTCGCCCCCCGGCCACCGCGGGACGCCGACCCGGTGACCCGGGGACGCGGGAGGCGGCGCGGGCGCGGCGGCGAGGAGCTGACCGTCCCGGAGGCCGAGTTCACCTCGTACTACGGCCGGCCGATCCTCAAGGCGCCGGTGTGGCGCTGGGACATCGCCGCGTACCTGTTCACCGGCGGGCTGGCCGCCGGCTCGTCGCTGCTCGCCGCGGGCGGTCAGCTGACCGGTCGGCCGGCGCTGCGCCGGGCCGGCCGGGTCACCGCGCTGGGCGCGGTCACCGCCAGCGCGTACTTCCTTATCCACGATCTGGGACGGCCGGCCCGCTTCCACCACATGCTGCGGGTGGCCAAGCCGACGTCGCCGATGTCGGTGGGCACCTGGATCCTCACCGCCTTCGGGCCGGCCGCGGGCGTCGCCGCGATCGCCGAGGCGGCCCCCTGGCTGCCCGAGCGGGGGGTGTCCGGGCTGGCCCGCCGGGTGCTGCCGCCGGTCGGGCACGCCGCCGGGCTGGCCGCCGCCGCGACCGCGCCGGCGCTGGCCACGTACACCGGGGTGCTGCTCGCCGGGACGGCGGTGCCGTCCTGGCACGAGGCGTACCCGGAACTGCCGGTCATCTTCGCCGGCAGCGCGCTGGCCAGCGGCGCCGGAGTGGGCCTGATCGCGGCGCCCTGCGCGCAGGCCGGTCCGGCCCGGCGGATGGCGGTGGCCGGCGCGGCCCTGGAGCTGTTCGGCGCGCACTCGGTGGAGACCAGGATGGGCCTGCTCAGCGAGCCCTACCGGATCGGCGCCGCCGGGCGGCTGCTGCGCGCCGGGCGGGCGCTCACCGCCGCCGGCGTGGTCGGGGCCCTGGTCGGCCGCCGCAGCCGCGCGCTCTCCGCGGTCTCCGGCGGGTTGCTGCTCGCCGCCTCGGTGGCGACCCGGTTCGGCATCTTCCACGGCGGGGTCGCCTCGGCGAAGGATCCGAAGTACACGGTGGTGCCGCAGCGGGAACGGCTGCGCCGCCGGGAGGCCGGCGAGGGCTGACGACCTCATCGCGCGGCCCTGTCGGCGCTGTGGTTGACTCCTGGGCGGAGGCGTTCAGGCGGCTGGTGCCCCTCCCGGTCTTCAAAACCGGTGTGGTCCGGGATCCGGGCCAGGCGGGTTCGATTCCCGTCCGTCTCCGCCACACCGCTCGGGAGATGACACGCATGGGCGACGGGCCGGCCGACCCGCGGCGGCGGGTGCCGCGCACCGACACCCTGCTGGCCGAGCCGCGGCTCGCCGCGGCCGTCGCCACCCTCGGCCGCGACCGGGTGAAGGCCGTCGTCGGCCGCGCCCAGGAGCGCGCCCGCCGCGGCGAGATCACCCCCGAGCAGGTACGCGACGCGGCGGTCGCGGCGCTGCCCGCCCCGGCGCCCCGCGCCGTGCTCAACGCCACCGGCGTCGTGCTGCACACCAACCTGGGCCGGGCCCCGCTCTCCGCGGCCGCGGTCGACGCGGTGACCGCCGCGGCCGGGCACACCGACGTGGAGCTGGACCTGCGTACCGGCCGGCGGGCCCGGCGCGGACGCGACGCCCTCGACGCGCTCGCCGCCGCGGTCCCGGACGCGCCGGCCGTGCACGTGGTCAACAACGGGGCGGCGGCGCTGGTGCTCGCCGCCACCGCCCTGGCCGCCGGTGCGGAGATCGTGGTCAGTCGGGGCGAGCTGGTCGAGATCGGCGACGGGTTCCGCCTGCCCGACCTGCTGGAGAGCACCGGCGCCCGGCTGCGCGAGGTCGGCACCACCAACCGCACCACCCTCGACGACTACGCCGCGGCGCTGGGGCCGCGTACCGGCTTCGTGCTCAAGGTCCACCCGTCCAACTTTCTCGTCACCGGCTTCACCTCCGCCGTGGGCGTCGGTGAGCTGGCCACCCTGGGCGTGCCGGTGGTCGCCGACATCGGCTCCGGGCTGCTCGGCCCCGACCCGCTGCTGCCCGACGAGCCGGACGCGGCGAGCACCCTGCGCGCCGGCGCCGCGCTGGTCACCGCCAGCGGCGACAAGCTGCTCGGCGGCCCGCAGGCCGGCCTGCTCCTCGGCGCCGCCGACGTGGTCGAGCGGCTGCGCCGGCACCCGCTGGCCCGGGCGCTGCGGGTGGACAAGCTCACCCTCGCCGCCCTCGCGGCGACCCTGCACGGCCCGGACAACCCGACCCGGGCGGCCCTGCGCGCCGACCCGGCCGCGCTGCGCGAGCGGACCGAACGGCTGCGCGACGCCCTCGGCGCCGCGGGGTGCGAGGCGGAGGTGGTGCCCAGCGCCGCCGTGGTCGGCGGTGGGGGCGCGCCCGGCGTCGAGCTCGACTCGTGGGCGCTGAGCCTGCCCGAGTCGTACGCCGCGCCGCTGCGCCTGGGTGAGCCGCCGGTGCTCGGCCGGGTGCTCCGCGGCCGGCTCCTGCTGGACCTGCGCTGCGTGCCGGCCGCCGCCGACGAGGCGCTGCACGCCGCGGTGCTGCGGGTGGCCGGCTGAGATGTACGTCGTCGCCACCGCCGGGCACGTCGACCACGGCAAGTCCACCCTGGTCCGGGCGCTGACCGGGATGGAGCCCGACCGGTGGGCCGAGGAGCGCCGCCGGGGCATGACCATCGACCTCGGCTTCGCCTGGACCACGCTGCCCGGCGGCGGCACCGTCGCCTTCGTCGACGTGCCCGGGCACGAACGGTTCGTGCCGAACATGCTCGCCGGGGTCGGCCCGGTCCCCGCCGCGCTGGTGGTGGTTGCCGCCGACGAGGGCTGGATGCCGCAGTCCGCCGAGCACCTGGCCGCGCTGCACGCGCTCGGGGTGTCGTACGGGCTGCTGGTGGTGACCCGCGCGGACCTGGCCGATCCGGGGCCGGCGCTGGCCCAGGCCCGGGCGGAGATCGCCGCGACCTCGCTGGGCGACGTGCCGGCGGTGGCGGTCAGCGCCGTCACCGGCGCGGGCCTGCCCGAGCTGCGGTCCGCCCTGGACCGGCTGGTCGCCCGGCTGCCCGCGCCGGACGTCGAGGCGCCCGTGCGGCTCTGGGTGGACCGGTCGTTCACCATCCGGGGCAGCGGCACGGTGGTCACCGGCACCCTCGGCGGCGGCCGGCTGCGCGTCGGCGACCAGCTCGAACTCGCCGGCGGCGGCGACCTGGTCCGGGTCCGGGGCCTGCACCGCCTGGGCGCCGCCCGGGACCGGGTCGACGCGGTGGCCCGGGTGGCGGTCAACCTGCGCGGCGTGGCCCGGGACCGGCTGGCGCGCGGCGACGCGTTGCTCACGCCCGGCCGGTTCGGCCGGACCGAGCTGCTGGACGTGCGACTGGCCGGCGACCCGGCCGGTGACCTGCCGGCCACCCTCACCCTGCACGTCGGCTCGGCGGCCGTCGCCGCCCGGGTCCGCCCGCTCGGCCCGGACACCCTCCGGCTGCGGCTGGCCCGCGCGTTGCCGCTGCTCGTCGGTGACCGGGCGCTGCTGCGCGACCCCGGCCGGCGCCATGTCAGCGGCGGGGTCACCGTGCTCGACGTCGCCCCGCCCCCGCTGCGCCGCCGGGGCGCCGCCGCGGCCCGGGCGACCGTGCTGGCCGGCCTGGACGGGCGCCCCGACCTCGCCGGGGAGCTGCGGCGCCGGGCGCTGGTCCGCGCCGGCGACCTCGCCCGGATGGGGGTGCCGGTCACCGCCACCCCGGTCGCCGGTGACTGGCTGGCCGACCCGGACCACTGGCGGCGGCTCGCCGCCCGGCTGGTCGAGGAGATCACCCGGTACGCCCGGGAGCATCCCCTCGAACCGGGCGCGCCGGTGGACGCGCTGCGCCACCGCCTCGACCTGCCCGACCGGGCGCTGGTCGAGGCCCTGGTCCGGCCGCCGCTGACGCTGCGCGCCGGCCGGGTCGCCGTGGCCGGCGCCGGGGCGCTGCCCGAGCCGGTGGCCCGCGCCGTGGGGCGGGTCCGCGCCGAGTACGCCGACCACCCGTTCCGCGCCCCCGAGGCCGACCGGTTGGCCACCCTCGGCCTGGGCCCCCGCGAGATCGGCGCCGCGGTACGCGCCGGCGCGCTGCTGCGGCTGGCGGAGAACGTGGTGCTGCTGCCCGGCGCGGTCGACGACGCGGTGCGGGTGCTGGCCGCCCTGCCGCAGCCGTTCACCCTCAGCGCCGCCCGGCAGGCCCTGGACACCACCCGCCGGGTCGCGGTGCCGCTGCTGGAGCTGCTGGACCGGCGCGGGGCGACCCGGCGGCTGCCCGACGACGCCCGCGAGGTGGTCGCTCCGCCCGGCTGAGGCGGGCGGCATCCGCCGATACCGGTTCCGGGGCACGGCGCCGTCGCTACGGTGACGGGATGGACCCTTCGGCGGTCTGGCGGGACAAGGGCCACCGCTGGCGGATCGAGGCGTACCGGGCGCCGGACCTGCGCTTCGCCATCTTCGCCACCAACGGCACCACCGAGTCCGCGCCGCTCTGGCTGTTCGGCATGTCGGCGCTTGCCCGGTGGCTGATGACCCACGCCATCTCCCTGGACGACCTGGAAAGCGACTGAGGGGGTGTGATGGCCGGTCAGCTGGCCCTGGTGGCCGTACTGGTGCTGGTCAACGCCGCCCTCTCCGGCAGCGAGATGGCGCTGGTGACGCTGCGCGAGGGTCAGTTGCGGCGGCTGGGCCGCTCCGGTCGGGCCGGCGACCGGGTGGCCCGCCTGGTCCGGGAACCGAACCGCTACCTGGCCACCATCCAGCTCGGCATCACCCTGGCCGGGTTCCTCGCCTCCGCGGCGGCGGCCGTGTCGCTGGCCGAGCCGCTGGTCGGGCCGCTGGGCTTCCTCGGCCGGGCGGCGCAACCGGTGGCGGTGGTCGCGGTGACCGTGGTGCTCACCTTCGTCACCCTGGTCGTCGGGGAGCTCGCCCCGAAACGGCTGGCGATGCAGTGGGCGGAACGCTGGGCGCTGCTCAGCGCCGCGCCGCTGGACGTCGCGGCCCGGCTGTCCCGCCCGGCGGTCTGGCTGCTCAGCCGCGCCACCGACCTGCTGGTCCGGCTCGCGGGCGGGGATCCGGGGGCCCGCCGGCAGGAGATGACCGAGGACGAGCTGCGGGAGATGCTGGTCAGCCAGCGGGGCCTGTCGGCGCAGCAGCGGGAGATCCTGTCCGGGGCGTTCGACATCGCCGGCCGTACCCTGCGGGAGGTCCTGGTCGCCCGGCGCGACATGACGGTGCTGCCGGCCGCCATGCCCGCCGCCGAGGCGGTGCGGCGGCTGGCCGGCGCCGCCCGGTCCCGCGCGCCGGTGATCGGGCCGGGTGGGCTGGACGACGTCTGCGGGGTGGTGCACATCCGCGACCTGGTCGACGCCGGTGACGCCTCGGCGGGGGAGAAGGCCCGGCCACCGCTGCTGCTGCCGGCCACCCTGCCGGTCGCCGACGCCATCCGCCAGCTGCGGCAGCGCCACGAACAGCTCGCCCTGGTGGTCGACGAGCACGGCGGCATCGACGGGTTGATCACCATGGAGGATCTGCTGGAGGAGGTCGTCGGCGAGCTGTACGACGAGACCGACCGGGACGTGCGCGGGGTGGTCCGGGAACCGGACGGGGCGCTGCTGCTCTCGGGTGACTTCCCGCTGCACGACCTGCCCGACGTCGGGGTGCGGCTGACCTTCCCGCTGTCGCGGGAGTACACCACGGTCGCCGGGCTGGTCCTGGCCGGGCTGGGCCGGCTGCCCACCGGGGCGGGGGAGACCGTCCGGCTGCCCGACCTGACCATCGAGGTGGTGGAGGTCGCCGACCGGGCGGTCCGCCGGGTCCGGCTGCGCGGTTCCGCGGCCGGCTGCTGACCGGGTACCCCGGACGGGGGAAACGATGCGGAAGCGCCGGTGCCCGGCGATGTGCCGCCGTACCGTCCGAAACGTGAGGGACCAAGGGATTCGCAAGTTCCTGGCGGTGCTGGCCGGGCTCGCGGTGATCTATTTCGGCGTCATCGGCAGCGCCGACCAGGACGGCGGCGGCATCTCCGGCGGGCTGGTGCTGCTCGCTCTGCTGGCCGCGCTGCTGGTGTGGCACCTGACCAAGCCGGGCGACAAGCCGGCCAAGTGAGGGCTCAGCGGGCCCCGGCGGCGCTACGGTTGACCTCCGCGGCGGACTCCTCGCCCAGGGCCACCCGGACCAGCGCCGAGGCCAGCCGCCCGAAGTCCGCCTCGCCGACGAGACCGGCCAGGCCGCGCGGGTTCGCCGGCAGCCCGAGCCGCCGGGCCCCGGTCAGGGTCCGCCGGTCGGCGTACGGGCGCACGTCCGGCCAGACCGTCTGCGCCTCGCGCAGGAAGATGTCCGCGCCGGTCGGCCCGATCCCGGGGAACTCGGTCAGCAGGCGGCGCAGCGCGGTGGACTCCCCACCCGCCTCCCGGTGCAGCCGGCGCAGGTCACCGTGCCAGCGGTCCAGGCAGAGCCGGGCGCCGGTGCCGAGCATCGTGGCGGTCCGCTCGTCGTAGCGGCGGTAGTGGCCGCGGCCCAGGGCGTCGACCCGGTCCTGCCAGCTCGCCGCCTCCATCGCCTGCGGCGTACGGCAGCCGGCGGCGAAGAGCTCCCGCGCGGCGGCCACCGCCACCTGCGCCCTGATCCGGGTGCTCAGCAGGGTGGCGAGCACCAGCAGTTGGTAGAGCGGACCCGGCCGGTCGGTCAGCCGGATGCCCGCCTCCTCGGCGTAGGTGCGTCCCTGCCGGTCCAGCAGCACCCGGGCCACCTGTCGTTCGTCCCCCATGACCGGGCAGTACCCGTCCTGGCGCGGATCAGCCGGGCGGCCGGTGGTCGAATGCGCTCCACGGCGGCGGGTAAGCCATTGACCGGACCGGCGACCGCCGCGTCCGGACAGACCCGGGGGAGGAGACCGCCGTGGTGCAGCCGCAGCAGGAGGAGTTCCGCCGCAACGACAAGGGCGCGACCAGTCAGGACAGCAAGGGGCCCAAGCCGACCGGCCACCCGCTCAACAAGAGCCACTCGACCGGTGACCGGGGACGGCCTGTCCCGAAGGGACAGGCCTCACCGTACGGACCTGGCGGGTCGACCGCCGAGGACGACAGTGTGAAGGGCTAACGTCCCCGCCCGTGGGGCGGCCGCAGCCGGTTCCAGGTGGCTGCGGCCGCCACACCGTACGCCAGGTGCGGGATGATGTCGGACAACCAGTCGGTGCGGGTCCAGGTGCGCGGGTCACTCACCCCGAGCGCGGTGATCGACACGTCCGACGCCGCCATCGCTCCGCCCCCGAGCAGGCCGGTCGCCGCGGCCAGCGACGTCCGCCGCCGCGCGAGCAGCGCGAACGCCACGCCGACCCCGATGCCGGTGGCGTACCCGAGCAGCGCCCCGAGGCCCGCGCGGCGGTTGACCGCCCGGTCCTCGGGGCCAAGGTCCACGTGCGCCAGCTCCGCCATGCGGCGGGCGCTCTCGTCCGGTGCGCTGCTCGCCGGCCGGGCACGGATCAGGATGTCCAGGTAGCCGACGGCGTTCAGCGCGGTGCTGCCCACCGCGCCGGCGATCGCCCCGTCGACGAGGGCCGACGACCTCACTTCGGGTCACCGGGTTCGCGCTCGCTCTTGGGGCCGTACGTCCGTTCGCCCCGGACCACGCCCCGCTGTCCGCGATCCTCCTGGAGGATCCGGTTGGCGACCTGGTTGGCCTCCTGGTCGGCCGCGCGTCCCGACTGCTCGATCAGGTCGCGCAGCCGCGCGCGGGCCTTGTCGTAGGCGTTGCTTCCCGGCCGTGGTCCTGACATTGCCGCCTCCTCGGTCGCTGTCACCGCGTGCCGTACCCGCGCCGTCTACCCGTTCGGCAACGGGCCAACCGCGCTCACTCGGGGGCCCGCACCACGGCGACCGGGCTGGCGCTGTGGTGCAGCACCGCGTGGCTCACCGAGCCGAGCAGGAGCCCGGTCAGCGGCCCGTGCCCCCGCCCCCCGACGACCACCAGCAGGGCGTCGCGGGACGCCTCGGTGAGCGCGGTCGCCGCTCGTTCCCGGACCACCCGGTGGGTGACCGACACGTCGGGGTAGCGCTCCGCCACGCCGGCCAGCGACTCGGTGAGCACCTGGTCCTCCTCGCCGCGCAGCGTCGACTCGTCGTAGACCAGCGGCTGCATGTCCCCGGGTCCGCTGGAGGTCGGATGCCGGTAGGCGTGCAGCGCGTGCAGGGCGGCGCCGCGCAGGCTGGCCTGTTCGGCGGCGAACTCCACCGTGGCCCGGGAGGCCGGCGAGCCGTCCACCCCGACCACGACCGGCCCGCCGGCGTGTTCCTCGCCGCGGGCCACCAGCACCGGACAGTCGGCGTACGTGGAGACCTGGACGGCGACCGAGCCGACGACCAGCGCGGCGAAGCCGCCCAGTCCGCGGTCGCCGAGCACGATCAGGGCGGCGGCGGGGGACTCGCCCAGCAGCACCGCGGCCGCCTCCCCGTCGATGATCTCGCCGGTGACCGGTACGTCGGGCGCCGCGGCTTCGGCCGCCGCCACCGCGTCGGCCACCACCTGCTCGGCCTGGTGGCGCAGCCCGCCGCCGGGTGGCGCACCCTCGGGCGGTTCGACCGGCACCCGCAGCAGCGGCCAGATGAACGCGTGCACCACCCGCAGCGGCCGGTGGCGCCGGCGGGCCTCCGCAGCCGCGAGCCGGACGGCGCGCAGCGCCGGTTCCGAGCCGTCCACGCCGACCACCACGGCCGCGCTGTTCGCCGAGTTCACGTCGCCGCACCTCCTACCCGCGGCCAGTATCGCGGCCGTGGCACTGTCGCCGGGGCGATACCGCGAGCCCGGTCGTCGTCGTTACGCTGTCGGCCACCCGAGGGAAGGAGCGCCGTCGATGGCCGAGCCGGAGCAGCCCAGCACCGCCCGCATGATCGACTTCTGGTTGGGCGGTACGCACCACTATCCGGTGGACGTGGCGGCGGCCCGGGCGTTCGAGGGGGCGTACGGGCCGTGTGCGGCGATCTTCCAGGACCTGCGGGCCTTCCTGGGCCGGGCGGTGGCCGCCATGGCCGGGGCGGGGGTGGACGGGTTCCTGGTCTTCGGCGCGGGGCTGCCGACCCGGGGCAACGTGCACGAGGTGGCCACCTCCGCCACGGTGCTCTACACCGACGTCGACCCGGTGACCGTCCGGCTCGGGCAGCAGATCCTGGCCGGCAGCGACCGCGCCGGCTACGGGTACGGCGACGCCACCGACATCGGCACGGTGGACCCGGCCCAGCTGCACCGCTTCGTGCCGGGGTGGGGCCGCAGGCCGGTCGGGGTGGTCTTCCTCGGGCTCGCCGCCTTCCTCGACGACGACACGCTGGCGCGTACCCTGGACGAGCTCTACGAGGCGGCCGCGCCCGGCAGCTTCCTCGCGGTCGACTTCGACAGCGAGGAGCTGGCGGCGTACCCGGAGGCGCTGGCCATGATGGGACCGCAGTTCCGGATGCGCGCCCCGGCGGCGTTCGCGCCACTGCTGGGCCGCTGGACGCCGACGGCCGACGGCATCGTCCCGGTGTCCCGGTGGCGGCCGGTGGGGGAGCCGACGGCCGTGCCGGACGCCTTCCACGGCGGGCTCGCCACCAAGTCGGCCGGCTGACCGGTCGATGCCCCGCCCTCCGTATGATTCTTGCTCTACAGCAAGAATTTCTCGGAGGACGAAGATGCCGGACGCCCCCGGAGCAGTGTCGCGCGCTCTCCGCGAGGCCCCGCCCGACCAGTTGGTGGAGGCCGTCGACCGGTACGTCCGGTCGACGCTCGGCGCCTCCCGCGTCGAGGTCCTGCTCGCCGACTACCGGATCGCCGGGCTGCTGCCGGTGCTCGACCCGGAGCTGCCCGACGCCGGCTTCCTGGCCTGCCAGGGGGTGGCCCAGCGCTGTTTCAGCAGCCAGCAGCCGGTGCTGGACGGCCGGGACGACGGGCACTGCCGGGTCTGGACGCCGGTGACCGCCTGGGGTGAGCGGCTCGGCGTGCTGCTGGTCGAGTTCCCGCACGCCACCGACGCGGACCTCGTGCGACGACTCGGTGACATCGCCGGTGACCTGGCCACGGCGCTGCGCGCCGCCGACCGGGAGACCGACCGCTACCGGCGGGCCCGGCGGCGGGAGCGGCTCACCATGGCCGCCGAGATGCAGTGGGACCTGCTGCCCGGGCGTAGCGTCACGCACGAGTCGTTCCTGCTGGCCGGGCAGCTCGAACCGGCGTACACCGTCGGCGGCGACCACTTCGACTGGTCGGTCGACGCCGGCCAGCTCACCGTCACCGTGCTCAACGGCACCGGCACCGGCCTGGCCGCCGCGCTGCTGACCGCGCTGACGGTCAACGCGATGCGCAACGCCCGCCGTTCCGGCGGCAGCCTGGTGGAGCAGGCCGAACTCGCCTCGGACACCATCTACTACCAGCACCGCGGACGTCGGCACGTGGCCACGCTGCTGCTCTCGGTGGACACCGCCACCGGACGGGTGCGGGCCGTGGACGCCGGCTCCCCGCACGTGCTGCGGCTGCGCGGCGGCACGGTCACCCCGATCACCCTGGAGCAGCAGCTGCCGCTGGGCATGTTCGCCGAGACCCGGTACGACGTGCAGGAGTTCGACCTGGAGCCGGGGGACCGGCTCTTCGTGGTCAGCGACGGGGTGTACGCGGCCTGCCCCGGCGGCCACGAGACCTACGGGGAACGGGCGATGACGCGGTCGATGCGGTCCACGCGGTTGCAGCCGGCCACCGAGGCGGTTGGTACGGTGATGCGCGAGTTGTTCGCCTATCATGCGGAGACCGACCTCCGCGACGACGCCGTCGTCGTCTGTCTGGACTGGCGCGGGACCGGCGGTGGTGACGGGTGGCGCGAACGGTAACCGGGCCGACGGCCACGGAACAGCGGGACAATCGCAGGGGACAGCGGGTGGAGCGACCTCCGGATCTTGCCGCGGCGATCGACGCCGCTGCCGAGGCGCTCCTGGCTGTGCTCGACCCGGCCGCCTCCCGGCACCAGGTGACGGTCCCGCCGACCCAGTTGCGGGTGCTGGCCCTGATCAGCGACCGGCCGGAGACCAACGTCAACCGCCTGGCCGAGCTGCTCGACGTCGTGCCGTCCTCGGCCAGCCGGCTCTGCGACCGGCTGGAGGCCACCGGGCTGCTGCGCCGGGTGGCCGATCCCCGCGACCGCCGGGAGGTCCGGCTGGTCCCCACGGCGGCGGCGCTGGCGCTGCTGCAGGAGCTGAAGGACCGGCGGCACCGGGCGGTGCAGACGGTGCTGGACCGGATGACGCCGCGGGCCCAGCACGAGCTGCTGCTGGCGCTGCTGGCGTTCGGCCAGGCCGCCGAGGCCGAGGCCGAGCCGGCAGCCCAGGCCGACGCCCCGGCCCGTACGGCCTGACCACGAACCCGGACCGGACGAGCCCTGGCCCGCCGTATTCAACTAGTGTCCTAGGATGCTCTACGGGTGGTGACGCACCACACACGGCACACCGGTCATCGACGTCGACGCGCGGCTCGGGGGAGCAGACGTGAGCCCGATATAGTGGCTGCGCAACTCACCGGTCCACGGCCACGACGCTCGGGGACCGCGTCAGGGGGAGGTCCCAGCCCGGGATCGCCGAGGCGCCGGCGACGGCCGGCCCGGGAAACGCGCACGTCCCGCCGGGTGCCCGACAGGCACCCGGATCGTGCTGCGGAGGGAGGATCGGTGTCGCGTCGGCCGGCTCGGGCAGAGCATCCGCACCGCTCGGACGGCGAGACCGACGCCGCCGACCGGGTACTGACCCTGCCCAACCTGATCAGCTTCGTCCGGCTGCTCGGCGTACCGCTGTTCCTCTGGCTCTTCCTGGTGGTCGAGGCGGACGTGGCGGCGCTCGTGGTGCTGGCCATCGGCGGGACCACCGACTGGGTGGACGGCTGGATCGCCCGCCGCCTCGGTCAGGTCAGCCGCCTCGGCGAGCTGCTCGACCCGCTCGCCGACCGGCTCTACATCCTGGCCACGCTCCTGGCGTTCACCGTGCGCGAGGTGGTGCCGTGGCAGTTCACCGCCGCGCTGCTGGCCCGGGAGCTGCTGCTGGTCGGCTCGCTGACGGTGCTGCGTCGGTACGGGTACGGCCCGCCGCCGGTGCACTACGTGGGCAAGACCGCCACGTTCCTGCTGCTCGCCGCGTTCCCGATCCTGCTGCTGGCCTCCGCGTCGGCGCCGGTGGCGACCGCCGCCGGCGCGATCGGCTGGGGGCTGGCCTGGTGGGGGCTGGTCCTGTACTGGGTGGCCGGCGCGATGTACGTGGTCCAGGCCGGGCGGCTGGTCCGGGCCGTCCGCGCCGACTCCCGGGGAGCGACGGCGTGAGCGCGCCGGATCCGGGCCGGCGTCCGAGCCGGGTGTACGCCCCGGACTTCCTCACCGAGCTGTTCCGCAATCCGCTCGACCCCGGGTACGCCGACGCGGCGGCCCGGCGGGAGCGGTCGCCGGCCCCGCAGGGGTGGCGGGGGACGTCGGCGAGGGCGGTGGCCGTGGTGGTGCTCGCCGCGGTCGGGTTCCTGTTCGCGGTGGCGTACCGGGAGACGGTGGCCGACGAGCCGAGCCGCAGCAAGGCGCGGGCCGGGCTGGTGGCGCAGATCCAGCAGCGGGAGGCGGAGACCGACCAGCTCAGTGTCCGCGCCGACCGGTTGCGCGAGGAGGTCGGCCGGCAGCGGGACGCGGCGTTGAGCGGTTCGCAGGCGGCCCGGCTGCGCAACCTGGAGGCGGGCACCGGTCTGGGCCGGGTGCGCGGGGACGGCCTGGTGGTGCGGCTGACCGACGCGGCGCCCAAGGACGAGGACGCGGTGACCGGTGACTCGGAGGTCGGCCCGGACAAGGTGCTCTACTCCGACCTGCAGAAGGTCGCCAACGACCTGTGGGCGTCGGGGGCGGAGGCGGTGGCGATCAACGGGCAGCGGTTGACGGCGACGTCGACGATCCGCTCGGCCGGAGCGGCGATCCTGGTGGACTTCCGTCCGGTGACCAGCCCGTACGAGGTGACGGCGATCGGGCCGGGTTCGATGCGCGACCGGTTCGAGGAGAGCCGCTCGGCGTACCTGATGCGTCGGGTGGCGAAGATCGCCGGGCTGTCGTTCCAGGTGCGGGACGCGGAGGACCTCACGCTGCCGGCGGCCACGGAGCCGCGGCTACGCTACGCGGAGCCTTCGGTCAGTCCGAGCCCGTCGCCGTCCGGGTCGGGTGCCGACCGTTCGTCCAGTCCCGGGCCGATCGGTTCGGGTACGTCCCCTCGCCCCTCCGGAGGTGTCCGATGATCGCGGTGCTGGCGCTGCTCGTCGGTGTGGTTCTCGGGATCTACCTGGACCCGACCGTGCCGGCCGCGTTGCAGCCGTACCTGCCGATCGCGGTGGTGGCGGCGCTCGACGCGGTGTTCGGTGGGGTGCGGGCGAAGCTGGACCGGATCTTCGACGACAAGCAGTTCGTGGTGTCGTTCATCTCGAACGTGCTGGTGGCGGGTCTGATCGTGTACCTGGGTGACCAGCTGGGGGTGGGCGGTCAGCTCTCCACCGGTGTGGTGGTCGTGCTCGGGGTGCGGATTTTCGGCAACGTGGCGGCGATCCGTCGTCACCTGTTCCGGGCGTAGGTTTGTGGCGATGAGCGACGAGCAGCGGGACACGGGCACCGGGTGGCCGGAGCAGGCGGAGCCGGTGCGGCCTTCGGGGCCGGCGGGTGAGCCGGATCCGCGACCGGACGCGCCGGATCCGGACGAGTTGAGTCCGTTGGCGCCGGCGGCGGAGCCGGGGGAGTCGCCGGACGACGACGGGGAGACGGTCGACCCGGCCGACCTGCCGCCGGCGGACCAGGGGTCGGTGGAGGCGGAGCCGGTCGGGGTGGCCGCGGCGCCGGCGCCGGGCCGGCGGATCAGCTCGGCCGGGGTGATGATCGGGGTGTTGCTGGCGCTGCTGGGGTTCACCCTGGTGGTGCAGCTGAAGACCACCTCGACGGATCCGACGCTGGCGGCGACGCGGCAGGAGGACCTGGTCCGGATCTTCTCGGATCTGGAGTCGCGGCAGAAGCGGTTGCAGCAGGACATCGCCGGTCTGGAGGAGAGCCAGCGGCAGTTGCGCTCGGGTGAGCAGGGGCGGCAGGCGGCGTTGCAGGAGGCGACGCGGCGGGCCGACGAGCTGGGGATCCTGGCCGGGACGTTGCCGGCGCGGGGGCCGGGGTTGAGCGTGCGTTTCGACGCCGGCGGCAAGCCGGTCGCTGCGGATCAGATCTTGGACGCGGTGCAGGAGTTGCGGGGCGCGGGCGCGGAGGCGATGCAGATCTCCGGTGGTGAGGGTTCGCCGGTGCGGATCATCGCCTCGACGTTCTTCCTGGACGGCCCGGACGGGGCTCTGGTGGTGGACGGGCGGACGATCCGGGGCCCGTATTCGATCACGGTGATCGGTGACCCGACGACGATGCGTACCGCGTTGAACATTCCGGGCGGGGTGATCGCGTCGGTGAAAGGCGATGGCGGTACCGTGAGCGTCGACGAGCTCGAAGTTGCCGAGGTTTCGGCGCTGCACGCTCCGTTGAAGCTGGAACACGCCCGTCCGGTCTCCTGATCGGCGCGGCAGCGCCGGGTTTCCCCGGTGCACGGATGGATGAGGACGCGTCTGGTGATTCCTGAGGATCTGCGTTACACCGCCGAACACGAATGGGTGGTCGGTTCCGACGGCGGGGCCGTCCGGGTCGGCATCACCCACTTCGCGCAGGACGCGTTGGGTGACATCGTGTTCGTCCAGTTGCCGGACGAGGGCGCGGTGGTTGCCGCCGGTGAGCCGTTGGGTGAGATCGAGTCGACCAAGAGCGTGTCGGAGATCTACGCGCCGGTGAGCGGTACGGTGGCGGCGCGGAACGAGGCGCTGGCGGACACTCCCGACGTGATCAACACGGACCCGTACGGTGCGGGGTGGTTGTTGGAGATCACGCCGGATGATCCGGCGGCGTTGGACGGGTTGTTGACCGCTGGCGCCTACCGCGAGCTCACCGAGAGCTGAGTTGCCCTGTGCCGGGCGTGGGTGATGTTCTCCGCGCGTCCGGTTGCCCTGCATTTCGGCGCTGGCTAGGCTCGCCCAGTCGACCGAGAACCCCAATAGTTGAGCGTTGTGTAATTGCCTTCCCTGGCACGGGGAGCCAGCCGCCGGGTGTGCGACTGCCCGGCGGCCAGACCCGCCATTACCCCGACGCTGACCGAACAGATCCGTGAGGTGGTCCCATGACGCGCCCAGGCGACGAGTTCCCCCCGCTCGACGTCACTTCGACGCTCAATCTCGGTTCGCTGGACGAAGTGCTGGAGGGTCCGGACACCGATGTGGTGCCGAGCCGGATGTCCGGCTCGTTGCCCCCGGGTATGGCGCTGCTGGTGGTTCGTCGGGGCCCGAACGCGGGTGCCCGGTTCCTGTTGGACCACGACGTGACGACCAGTGGGCGGCACCCGGACAGTGACATCTTCCTGGACGACGTGACGGTGTCGCGGCGGCACGCGGAGTTCCACCGGGACGGTGGGACGTTCACGGTGCGGGACGTGGGCAGCCTGAACGGCACGTACGTGAACCGGGAGCGGGTCGAGGCGGCCACGTTGAGCAATGGCGACGAGGTGCAGATCGGTAAGTTCCGGGTGGTGTTCATCGCCGGTCCGCGCCCGGAGGAGGAGGCCGGCCGGGGGTGAACGAGCCTGCGGCGTCGATGCCGCCCGGGTCGGCCCGGTCTCACCCGCTGATGAGTATCGGTGAGGTGTTGGGGCAGCTGCGGGTGGAGTTCCCGGACGTCACGATCTCGAAGCTGCGGTTCCTTGAGTCCGAGGGGCTGGTGGAGCCGCAGCGGACGGCGGCGGGTTACCGGAAGTACAGCTGGGACGACGTGGCCCGGCTGCGGTTCGTGTTGACCGCGCAGCGGGATCAGTATCTGCCGTTGCGGGTGATTCGTGACCAGTTGGCCCAGTGGGATGCCGACGGTGAGGCGCCGGGTCGGCAGCGGCCGACGTTGGTGGCCGTGGGTCCGGGTGGTGAGGTGCCGGGCCGGGAGGCGGAGGAGCCCGAGTCGTCGCAGGTGCGGCTCGGGCGGGCTGATCTGGTGGCGCGCAGTGGGCTCGACGAGTCGACGGTGGGTGAGCTGGAGCGGCTGGGCGTCCTGGTGTCGGATCCGCCGGGGTGGTACGACGCGGATGCGTTGATCATCGCGCGGGCGGTGGCGGGGTTGGCGGCGTACGGGTTGGAGCCGCGGCATCTGCGGGCGTACCGGTCGGCGGCGGATCGTGAGGTGGGTCTGTTCGCGCAGTTGGTGGCGCCGTTGGTGCGGCAGAGTGATCCGGCGGCGCGGGCGCGGGCGGCGGAGACGGCGCGGGAGTTGATGGCGTTGTCGCAGCAGTTGCACGCGGCGTTGGTGCGGGTGGGGTTGCGCTCGACGTTGGGTCGGTGAGCCGGCCCTGGTGGTGTGCGTGCGGAAAGATCTGCCCCGGGAAGCGTGCCGTAGGCTTGCCGGGGTAACCCTTTTCTGGCGCGGGGCGTGGTGCTGGTGCGCATGGGACGACCGTGTCGCGGTCCGTGTACCGTGCAGGGAAAGGGCGCGGTGCGTAGGTGACGACGACACGGAGGCGGCGGTGCGCGAGCTGAGCGTGGTCGGAGTTCGGGTGGAGCTGCCCAGCAACCAGCCGATCGTCCTGCTCAGGGAGGTAGAGGGCGACCGCTATCTGCCGATCTGGATCGGCGCGGTCGAGGCTACGGCGATCGCCTACGAGCAGCAGGGTGTCAAGCCGGCGCGGCCGTTGACGCATGATCTGTTGCGGGACGTGCTGGCGGCGTTGAAGGCGCCGTTGCGGGCGGTGGAGATCACCGAGTTGAAGGAGAACGTCTTCTACGCCGATCTGTTGCTGGGTGACGGGGTGCGGGTGTCGGCCCGGCCCAGTGATGCGATCGCCCTGGCGTTGCGGGTGGGTGCTCCTATTCGTTGTGCGGAGCAGGTCCTCGGTGAGGCGGGGATCGTGATTCCCGACGAGCAGGAGGACGAGGTGGAGAAGTTCCGCGAGTTCCTGGACCAGGTGCGTCCGGAGGATTTCGCGGGCTGACCGGCGTCTCCGTACCCTGTCGTCACGGTGTGTGACGGCCGGGTGCGTCGAGTGGTCGTCGGTGGCGCTGCGCGGCGTGTCGCGACTGTTCCTCCGTGGTAACCCCCGGATGCGGGGATAGGGTTGCCGTGTCGAGGGGTGCACGTCCCGGAAACGACGTGTCACCGCACTGACGGGGAGGTTGTCGGGATGCACGAGCCGCGGGATCCTGAGCCGGGTGTCGAGCGGGACGAGTCGGGTGCGGGGTCGTCGCCGGTGGCGACGGACGGTGACGGTTCGGTGGGTTACCGGGGTGTGACGGCCTGCCATGCGGTGGGGATCTCCTACCGGCAGTTGGACTACTGGGCGCGGACGGCGCTGGTGGTGCCGAGTGTGCGGGACGCGTCGGGGTCGGGTACGCAGCGGTTGTACTCGTTCCGGGACCTGGTGGTGTTGAAGGTCGTCAAGCGGTTGCTGGACGCCGGGGTGTCCCTGCAGAACATCCGGAAGGCGATCGAGGCGTTGCGGTCGCGTGGGGTGGAGGATCTGGCGGGGATCACGCTGATCTCGGATGGGACGACGGTGTACGAGTGTCGGTCGCCCGAGGAGGTGGTCGACCTGTTGCAGGGCGGCCAGGGGGTCTTCGGTATCGCGATCGGTGGGGCGTTCAAGGAGATCCAGGGTTCGTTGTCGCATCTGCCGGCGGAGCCGGCGGTGGCCGGTGGCGGGGTGCCCGCGGAGCCGGTGTCCGATGTGGTGGGCGATGAGTTGGCGGCGCGTCGGGCACGGCGTCGGGCGGGCTGATTCGTTCTTTCGGGCGCCGCGACCGGTTCCGGTCGCGGCGCTTCGTTGTGCGCGAGGGCGGCGGTGACCTGCGGAGTCCGATGGGTGGGACTGTCCGGTGAGCATTGTCCACTGTGCAACTTTCCCGGCGGAAGTCGTGTTGTTGACAGTTGTGGTGTTCCCAGGAATCCTGTCCAAGGCAATCACCAAGGACACCGTCCCGTCACTGTGTGTGATGACTTGTGGATGGTGTGGAGCTGAGGTGCGGGGGGCGGCGCGCAGGGCGCGCCGGAGTCCGCGGGAGAACGGGGAAACGAGCCGACGTGCACACTGACCACCACATCGGGCTCCGCTCCATACGGGCCGGCGGCGCCGTCGCCGAGCACGCCGACGTCGACGCGCCCGCGGCCTCCTGCCCGGTCACGGGTGTCGCGGCGCAGCGTGAGCCGGCCACCGAGCGGGCCGGCGGCGACGACGTCGCCGCGGAGGCGGCGGAGTTTCTCCAGCTGTTCCACGCCGAGCGCGGGCTGCCGGGGTTGGCGGCGCGGTTGGCGGAGGTGCGCGAGGAGATCGCGTTGACCGGGTCGTACCGGCACACCCGCGAGGAGCTGGTGTACGGGGCGAAGGTGGCGTGGCGGCAGTCGGCGCGGTGCGTGGGGCGGATCCGGTGGGCGGGGTTGAAGGTCCGGGACCGGCGGCACGTGACCACGGTGGCGGGTATCGCGCAGGAGTTGGCGGCGCACCTGGCGGCCGGGGACAACGGTGGCCGGATCCAGTCGGTGATCACGGTGTTCGCGCCGGACCGTCCGGGGGTGGGTCCGCGGGCGCGGATCTGGAACGACCAGCTGATCCGCTACTGCGGGCACCGGCGGGCCGACGGGTCCGTGCTGGGTGACCCGGCGCAGGTGGGGATGACGGAGGCGGCGCGGCGGCTGGGCTGGCGTCCGCCGCCGGTGCCGGGCCGGTTCGACCTGCTGCCGTGGGTGATCGAGACGGCGCACGAGGATCCGACGGTGGTGGCCGTGCCGCGGGAGCTGGTGCGTGAGGTGGCGTTGACCCATCCGTCGTATCCGTGGTTCGCGGATCTGATGCTGCGCTGGCACGCGTTGCCGGTGATCAGCAACATGCGGCTGCGGATCGGTGGGGTGGACTACAGCTGCGCGCCGTTCAACGGGCACTACCTCAGCGACGAGATCGGCACCCGGAACATGGGCGACCGGGCGCGCTACGACCAGTTGCTGGTGGTGGCGACGGCGTTGGGGTTGGACACCTCGCGGGAGGACACCCTGTGGCGGGAGCACGCGGTGCTGGTGATCAACCAGGCGGTGCTGCACTCGTTCAAGGAGGCCGGTGTGCGGGTGTCGGATCCGCACACCGAGTCGGAGCTGTTCATGAAGTTCTGCGCGCAGGAGGAGCGGGCGGGTCGGCCGGTGCACGGGGACTGGTCGTGGATCAACGGGAGTGTGGGGTGGGCGGCGTTGCACGCGGTGCACCACCGCTACTACGACACCCGGGTGCCGAATCCGAATCTGTGGCAGGCCGACCGCGCCTACGACGCCGAGGGCGTGGCGGAGCTGAGTCTGCGGCAGCGGCATGAGCTCGCCCGCACGCAGGAGGACTGACGATGGACCACGTGGCGCTGCGCCAGAGTTGGAGCCAGTTCTCCGCCGCGGGTCCGGAGGCGGCCAAGTACTTCTACGCGACGTTGTTCGTGGTCGCGCCGGAGGCGCGGTCGATGTTCCCGACGAACATGCAGTACCAGGAGGACAAGCTCCTGAAGGCGTTGGGCCACATCATCACCAATCTGGATGACCCGGGCACGTTGACGGCGTTCACGCAGCGGTTGGGCGCCGACCACCGCCGGTTCCACGGGCAGGACCAGCGGGGCAACCCGGTGGTGCTGGGGGAGCGGCACTACATCTGGGTCGGTCAGGCGTTGCTGGCCACGTTGGAGCGGTTCCTCGGGCCGTACTGGACGCCGGCGTTGCGGGCGGAGTGGGCGGCGGCGTACGAGGCGGTGGCGAAGCTGATGCTCAGCGGGGCGGCGGAGGCGGAGCGGACGTCGCCGCCGTACTGGGAGGCGGAGGTGCTCGCCGCGGAGCGGCGTCGGGCGGACATCGCCGTGTTCACGGTGCGCCCGAACTACCTGTGCAGCTACCTGCCGGGGCAGTCGCTGCCGGTGCAGGTGCCGCAGTTGCGCACGTGGCGGTACCTGTCGCCGGCGAACGCGCCGCGGGCGGACGGGACGATCGAGTTCCACGTGCGGGCCACGGGCCGCTTCTCCACCCACCTGGTGCGCAAGTTGCGGGTGGGTGACCGGCTGTTGTTGGGCAACCCGACCGGTACGGCGTTGTCGTCGTACGACCGGTCGCCGCAGCTGCCGCTGCTGCTGATCGCCGGGGGCACCGGCCTGGCGCCGCTGCGGGCGGTGGTGGAGGCGTTGCAGCAGGGCACGGGGCGGCGCACCACGCTGGTGGTGGGTGGCCGCACCCCGGAGGACCTCTACGACGAGCCGGCGTTGGCGCAGTTGGCGTCGATGCCGCCGGCGGGCGCGTGGCAGAACGGCGGCGCCGGGTGGCTGCGGTACGTGCCGACGGTGGAGACGGGTTGGGGTTGGCAGGGGGCGATCGGGCGGGCCGCTGACACGGCGGTGCGGTTGGGCCCGTGGCACGACACGGAGATCCTGGTGTGCGGGAGCCCGGAGATGACCCGGGAGACCTTGGCGATCCTGGCGCGCTCGGGTGTGCAGCCCGAGCAGGTCCTGACGGAGAGCTACGATCACTCTCTCTATCCGCCCCTCGCCGAGGCCGGCGCCGCTGCCCCGCGCGACTTCAGCTGGACAGGTGCCCGATGAGCATCGACCACTCCGACCGTCTACCCGCCCTCGCCGACCAGGGCGAGATCGCCCGCCAGTTGTCCATGTTGGAGGCCCGCCGGTTCCGGGGCAGCCACTGGCTGTCCGCCGACGAGGTCACCACGGTCGTCCGCTCCGCGGACGACCGGATCGCGTTGCTGGTCAACGAGTTGGAGCGGCAGCGGCGGGAGAACCAGGGGCTGCTCAGCCAGGTGGAGATGCTGCGGCACGGGACGTTGCCGAGCAACGCGCCGCAGGGCCCGGACCCGATGACCGTCGAGTTGGCGATGCGGGCGCAGGACGAGGCGAACCGGACGATCGGTGAGGCCAGCGCGGAGGGCGCGGAGATCATCGCCGACGCGCGGCGGCAGGCCGACGACATCCTCGCCGAGGCGCACCGCCGGGCCGGTGACGTGGCCGCGACCGGCATGGGCGCCAACGGCGCCGGGCCGAACGGCGCGGCCGGTGGGCAGGGCGGGCAGGACATGGCCCGGCAGTTGCGGGAGTTGGAGGAGCGGCACGCGGCGGCGCTGGCGGCGGTGGCGGCCGCGCAGCAGCAGCTGAACCGCTGGCAGGCGTACCTGTCGGCGCAGTCGGAGCAGTTGCGCGCGGACGCGGCGGCGGCGGGCGGCGCGAGCGCTCAGCTGCGCGCCGTGCTGGGCGGATAGGCGGCGACACGGCGTCGGCGGCGGCCGGCACCCCCGATCGGGGGTGCCGGCCGCCGCGCGTACCGGGGTGAGGTGCGGCTGATCAGTGGGCGTGGTGGTACTGGTGCACGACGGCGTGGCCCTTGCCGCGCGAGATCAACCACTTGTTGATCGGCGTGGTCAGCACGAACGCCACCGCCAGGGCGAAGGCCAGCGACGCCCAGAACACCCAGCTGGCCAGGCCGGCCTCCATCGCCCCGGGCACGGCCAGCATGACCGCGTTGTCCAGGACCTCCATCACCGTGATCGACAAGGTGTCGGCGGCGAGGGCCACCTTCAGCGCCGTGCGTGGACCCAGGCCGGCGCGCAGCAGCGGCCGCATCGTCAGCGCGTAGCCGAAGACGAATGCCAGCGCCACCGCGAGGATCACGGTGGGTCCGGCGTGCCAGCCCAGCGCGGTGCCGATGACCATGCCGAGCACCTCACCGATGGCGCAGCCGGTCAGGCAGTGCAGGGTGGCCTGCGCCGCCATCGGCCACGACGCTCGTCCTGGCGCCGCCGGTCCCGCCGCGGCGCCCTGGTGCTGATGGGCCACGGGCCCGCTGCCGGGGTGGGCGCCGTGGCCGCGGTGATCGGTGTGTGGTGGGTGCGGGCTGGTGTGGTTCATGGCTGCCTCCTCCTTCGACCCCGACCAATATACCCCCGGGGGGTATTAGATGGAAGGGTGGAGGCGGGCCCTCAGTCGCCGGAAGTGCTCCGGGCGGTGGTGCGGCGGTAACCGTGACGAGTCATGCGGCGCGGCTTGTAGATGGCCAGCACCATCGCGGCGAGCAGCACCAGCAGGCCCCCGGTGGCGTGCACGACCAGCGACAGCCGAGCCTCGGACCATCGCGCGGCGCTCACCTCGCCGGCCAGGTCGCCGGCGGTGGCGGCCCGGGCGAGCGCGGCGATCGGGGCCAGTTGCAGCAGCAGCACGACAGCCGCCACCACGATGAGCCCGAACTTGACCAGCACCCACCAGTGCCGCAGCAACCCCCAGGGGGTACCCAGCGACGACACCAGGCCGCTGACCAACGCGCCGGCGGCGAGCGGGACGATCGCGTACCGCGCGGTCAGGTCCATCGCCACGTAGCAGGCGCGCACCACCGCGTCGTCGCCGCTGCGCAGCCCCGCGACGGCCAACGCCAGGAACACCGTCACGGCGCCGAACCACCCCGCCGACGTGCTCACGTGCGCCAACAGCGCCGCCTTACGCCCGCCGGGCCGCAGCGCCACTACCGCACCCCCGGCCCGCCGGGCGCCCGCACGGCGGTCGCGTCCACGCCGCGCAGGTGCCGGCCCGGGCCGTGGCCTCCGGCGATCCCGGTCAGCTGCGCCACGACCAGCAGCAGCACCAGCACGCCCACCACGATGCCGATCACCTTGACCCAGCGCGGCACGCCCGGGCCGCTGCCCGGCTGCGGCATCTGCTCGGACATCCGACCTCCTCGTCGCCAGCGGCCCGTTTTCGAGACAGTATGTCTCGGTCGCCGTCATACTGTCACAGCCGTGGCGGTGTGTAGGCTGGCGGGGTGCCGAAGCTGTGGACCGACACGGTCGTCGCCCACCGCGCCGCGGTGCGCGACGCCACCCTCGACGCCGCCGCCGCGCTGGTGGCCGAGCACGGGCTGACCGGCGTCACCATGTCTGGCATCGCCGAGGCGACCGGCATCGGCCGCGCCACCCTGTACAAGTACTTCCCGGACGTCGAGGCGGTCCTGCGCGCCTGGCACGAGCGACACGTCCAGCGGCACCTCGCGCACCTGACCGCGATCCGCGACGCGACCGACGGCGGTGACCCGGCGACCCGGCTCACGGCGGTGCTGACCGCCTACGCCGGCATGGCACATCACCGACCCGACGGCGACCTTGCCGTCATGCTGCACCGCGGCGACCACGTCAGCCACGCCCACCAGCACCTGCACGCCCTGATCCGGGACCTCGTCGCCGACGCCGCCCGCGCCGGGCAGGTGCGCGGCGACGTCCCGGCCGGCGAGCTGGCCGCCTACTGCCAGCACGCCCTCGGCGCCGCCACCAGCGCGGACCGGCTGGTCACCGTCGTCCTGGACGGCCTGCGCCCCCGCCCGTGAGCGGCCTGCCGGGCGAGCTCCGGGAGCAGAACCTCACCCGCCGACGAGCCGCCATCGTCGCAGCCGGGTGCACCTCTTTGACACCGCGATGACGACGACACGCACACCGGCAACTCGGCCCGCCGGTGGGGCGGGATCCGGTCGTGCGGGTCACCGGTGCGCCGTTGGCCGACCGTGGGGCGGTTGAGGCAGCATGGGACGGGTGACGGAGACGATCGACGCGCTGGCCGGCCTGATCGCCGGTGGCGGTGTCGTGGTGCTGAGCGGGGCGGGGCTGTCCACCGAGTCGGGCATCCCCGACTACCGGGGGCCCAGCGGCGCGGCCCGCCGGCACTCCCCGATGACCTACCAGACGTTCACCGGGGATCCGCTGGCGCGGCGCCGGTACTGGGCGCGCAGCCACCTGGGGTGGCGGATGATCGCCCGGGCGGCGCCCAACGACGGGCACCGGGCGGTGACCCGCCTGCAGGACGCCGGCCTGGTCGACGGGATCATCACGCAGAACGTCGACGGCCTGCACACCGCGGCGGGCAGCGGCGGCGTGGTGGAGCTGCACGGTCGCCTCGACGAGGTGATCTGCCTGGACTGCGGCAACCGCACCTCCCGGGAGGAGCTGGACCGGCGGTTGCGGGAGGCCAACCCGGACTTCGACGCGGCGGTGGGGGCGATCAACCCCGACGGTGACGTGGATCTCGCCGACGAGCAGGTGGCCGGCTTCCGCACCGTCGACTGCACGTTCTGCGGCACCGGCATGTTGAAACCGGACGTGGTGTTCTTCGGCGAGACGGTGCCCGCCGACCGGGTGTCGCGCTGCTTCGCGATGGTGGGCGCGGCGCGGGTGCTGCTGGTGCTGGGGTCGTCGTTGACGGTGATGTCGGGGCGGCGGTTCGTGCTGCGCGCGGCGAAGCTCGGCATCCCGGTGGTGATCGCCAACCAGGGCCCGACCCGCGGTGACGGGTACGCGGCGTTGACGGTGGACGCGCCGTTGGGCTGGCTGCTGCCCGCGCTGGCCGACCGGGTCGCCGCCGCGGCGCCGACCGGGCCGGTCGGTGTGGGCGCGGCGCCGGCGACGGTGACGCCCGCCGCGCTCTGAGGGCCGGCCGTGGCTGCCAGCGAGGCCAACGCCGAGGCTCGCTGATCAACGTGGCTGTTCACCCCGTGGCGTTCCGTCCGCTCGTCGAGGTGAACGCGCCGGTGATGGATTCGTGGCCGCCATGCCCGGTGGAGACCCGCACCAGCTGCGGGCATTGCGCGGCCACTCACCTCGGCGGGGCCGACGCCGGCCGGTAGCCGATCATGGCGAAGGGGTGGTGGCGCAACCACCCGAACCGCGCCCGGACCCGCAGGTTGGCGCCCCTGGCACGTCCGAGCGCTGAACACACCCTTGATAAGCTCAGCGCATGCCCATCGGCAGCTTGTTTCTCTGAAACGCGTCCTCCAGGAGACGCGGTGGCGCCGGAGTGCCTCGCCTCCGGCAACAGCGGCACGCATCGCTGAGTCCAGCAAGCGCCCCGCCCACGGCCCTGCGCTCCTGACCGCGTTGACCGTCAACACCGGCAGAGAGACAAGTGCATCATCATGACTTCCCGTAACTCATCGGGCTACCCCGCACACCTGCTGGACGGCCACACCGCCGTCCTGCACACCCTGGACCCAGATCACACCGCACTGAACGACCTCGAACCGTTGCGCGCCATCGTCGGAGACAGCCGCGTCGTGAGCATCGGCGAAGGCGCGCACTTCGTCCACGAGTTCACCCTCGCCCGCGCCCGGCTGCTGCGCTACCTCGTGGAACGCTGCGGATTCACGGTGTTGGCGTTCGAACTCGGCGCCTGTGAGGCCTCCGCCGTCAATCCCTGGCTCGCCGGCGCCGGCGACGATGCCGACCTGCCGCAGCTGACCGGACCCCTGAGCGTCGGTCTGTTCGGAGAGCTGCTGCGCTGGCTGCGCCGCTACAACCGCGGCAGGTCGCAGCCCCTTCAGATCCTCGGCATCGACCTTCCCAACACCCTCACCCTGCGGCCCGACCTCGACCCCGTCGCCGACTACCTCCGGCTGGTCGACGCAGACGCCGCCGACCTGCTGGCCACGGTCCTGCCCACAGCCGACCAGATCACCGGAGGCTCAGCCGCCGTCTCGGCGCCGCAGTGGGCGACCCTCGGATCCGCCCGCCAGCATGCCCTCACCGCTTGCCTGGCCAAGCTGTCACTGCGGGCACGCGCCCTCGAACCGATCTACGTCTCGCGCAGCGACCGCCGCCGCTACGACACCGTACGGCGGCACCTCGACGCGGCCTGCCACACCGACTACATGCTCCAGGCGATGAACGATCTGTTCTCCGGCGGGGGCCTTCCCGGTGATACCTCGATACGCGACTACTACATGGCCACCACGGTGCAGTGGCACCTCGGCCACACCGGCCCGGACACACGCCTCGTCGTGATCGCGCACAACAACCACATCCAGAAGACCCCGGTGACCTTCGACGGCCACCTCGCCGCCTTGCCGATGGGCCACTACCTCGCACGAAGCCTCGGTCCGCAGTACCGTGCCGTGGCCCTGACCCACACCGCCGACGCCGTACCCGAGATGGCCTTCCCTGCCGAGGCGTCCCCGGTCGGTTTCGCCGTCGAGCAGGTTCGCCTCGCTGCCCCGCCTCCGGGAAGCGTGGAGAAGGCACTCGCCGACGCCGGGCTCGACACCGCCATCACCCTCACCGACCTTCGCTCACCTGAGCCAGCCGTCGCATCACTGGCAAGCATCCGTTCACAGAGCGCAGCGATGGAATCGAACCTTCAACAGGCCTTCGACGCGGTTCTGTCCAGCCCTACCGCAACCAGAGACAACACCGTCAACTTCTAGATCGCCATGACTCGCGGCGCGAGGACCTGCGGCTCAGTGGGTCCTCGCGCCGCTGGTGACAGGTCGCGCCGACGGATTCTTGACCGACGATCAGATCGCGGAGTTGGTCCTCAGCCGGCCGGTGGTGGGGCGGCCTGCGACGTCATCGGCGTTGGCGCGGGTGACGAAGAACCGGCCCAGGTCCTCCGGGCGGGTCGCCGGCTCGTGCATTTCACCTCCTCCAGCCGCCCCTGACGCTGCCGTGGGGGTACGAGATCTGCCGGGAACCGGCACGCTGGTAGCGTTGACCATGCCGGTACCACCCACGTGGGAGAGACCGCCCAGCAGCACCCGGGCGGCGCCGAAGGGGCAGATTCTCCCCGGAACCTCTCAGGCAAAAGGACCACGTGGGCAGGCACTGTGGAGCGCCGCGCGCGCGACTCAGGGGGAGGCCGACCCGTCGACCTCGCCCCTGCAGGAGCGCCCCCCATGACCGTAGAGCAGTTCGCCGACCGGCACATCGGCCCCGACCCGGACGATGAGCGCCGCATGTTGGAGGCCGTCGGCCACGGCTCGATCGACGAGCTGATGGACGCGGCGATCCCCGAGGTGATCCGCTGGCACGGCACCCTCGACCTGCCGGAGCCGGCCAGCGAGCACGACGCGCTGGCCGAGCTGCGCGCCCTGGCCGCCCGCAACACCGTCGCCGTGTCGATGATCGGGTTGGGCTACCACGGCACGCACACCCCGGCGGTGATCCGCCGCAACGTGCTGGAGAACCCGGCCTGGTACACCGCGTACACGCCGTACCAGCCGGAGATCAGCCAGGGCCGGCTGGAGGCGCTGCTGAACTTCCAGACCATGGTCACCGACCTGACCGGGCTGGCCACCGCGAACGCCTCGATGCTCGACGAGGGCACCGCCGCGGCCGAGGCGATGACCCTCGCCCGCCGCGCGTCCAAGGTCAAGAGCCCGGTGTACGTCGTCGACGCCGACGCCCTGCCGCAGACCATCGCGGTGATCACCAGCCGGGCGGAGCCGCTCGGCATCGACGTGCGGGTGCTCGACGTGGCGCACGACGAGCTGCCGGCGGAGTTCTTCGGCCTGCACCTGCAGTACCCGGGGGCGTCGGGTGCGGTGCGGGACCACGCCGGGCTGGTCGAGGCCGCGCACGCGGTGGGGGCGCTGGTGACCGTGGCGGCGGACCTGCTGGCGTTGACGCTGCTGCGCCCGCCGGGGGAGATCGGCGCCGACATCGCCGCCGGCACCACCCAGCGTTTCGGCGTGCCGATGGGCTTCGGTGGGCCGCACGCCGGCTACCTGGCGGTGCGGGCCGGCCTGGAGCGGATGCTGCCCGGCCGGCTGGTCGGGGTGTCCCGCGACGCCGACGGCAACCCCGCCTACCGGCTGGCGTTGCAGACCCGTGAGCAGCACATCCGGCGGGAGAAGGCGACCAGCAACATCTGCACCGCGCAGGTGCTGCTGGCGGTGATGGCCGGCATGTACGCCGTCTACCACGGCCCGGACGGGCTGCGGGAGATCGCCCGGCGTACTCATGGCATGGCGGCGCGGGTCGCGGCCGGGCTGCGCGCCGGCGGCGTCGAGGTCGCCGACGTCGCGTTCTTCGACACCGTCACCGCGACCGTGCCGGGTCGGGCGGCCGAGGTGGTCGCGGCCGCCGCGGACCGGGGGGTGAACCTGCGGCTGGTCGACGCCGACCGGGTCGGCATCTCCTGCGACGAGACCACCACCGGGGCGCACCTGGAGTCGGTGTGGGCGGCGTTCGGCGTGCCCGCCCTGGACGGCGACGGCGACGCGGCCCTGCCGGCGGAGCTGGCCCGCACGAGTGACTTCCTCACCCACCCGGTGTTCCGCACGCACCACTCGGAGACGGCGATGCTGCGCTACCTGCGGCGGCTGTCGGACTTCGACTACGCCCTGGACCGGGGCATGATCCCGCTCGGGTCGTGCACCATGAAGCTGAACGCGACCACCGAGATGGAGCCGGTCAGCTGGCCGGAGTTCGCGCACATCCACCCCTTCGCCCCGGAGGCGCAGACCGCCGGCTACCGGGAGATGATCTCCCAGCTGGAGGGGTGGCTGGCGGAGGTGACCGGCTACGACGCGGTGAGCGTGCAGCCCAACGCCGGCTCCCAGGGTGAACTGGCCGGCCTGCTGGCGATCCGCTCCTACCACGCGTCCCGGGGCGACGGGCACCGCGACGTCTGCCTGATCCCGTCCTCGGCGCACGGCACCAACGCGGCGTCGGCGGTGATGGCCGGCATGCGGGTGGTCGTGGTGGGCTGCGACGCCGACGGCAACGTCGACCTGGTCGACCTCGACGCCAAGATCGACAAGCATCGGGGCGCCCTGGCCGCGATCATGGTGACCTACCCGTCCACGCACGGGGTGTACGAGACGGGCATCGCGTCGCTGTGCGCGAAGGTCCACGACGCCGGCGGCCAGGTGTACGTCGACGGGGCGAACCTCAACGCCCTGGTCGGTTTCGCCAAGCCGGGCAAGTTCGGGGCGGACGTGTCGCACCTGAACCTGCACAAGACGTTCTGCATCCCGCACGGCGGCGGTGGCCCCGGGGTGGGCCCGGTGGCGGTGCGGGCGCACCTGGCGCCGTTCCTGCCCGGCGACCCGTCCGCCGCGCACGTCGACGGCCGGCCGGCGATCTCCGCGGCCCGGTACGGCTCGGCGGGGATCCTGCCGATCCCGTGGGCGTACCTGCGGATGATGGGCGCGGCGGGGCTGGCCCGGGCGACCGGGGTGGCGGTGCTGGCCGCGAACTACGTCGCGGCGCGGCTGCGCAACCACTACCCGGTGCTGTACTCCGGCAACAAGGGCCTGGTCGCGCACGAGTGCATCCTGGACCTGCGGCCGTTGACCAAGGCGACCGGGGTGACCGTGGACGACGTGGCGAAGCGGTTGATCGACTACGGCTTCCACGCGCCGACGATGTCGTTCCCGGTGGCGGGGACGCTGATGGTGGAGCCGACCGAGAGCGAGGACCTCGCCGAGCTGGACCGGTTCTGCGAGGCGATGATCGCCATCCGCGCGGAGATCGACGAGGTGGCGTCGGGACGGTGGCCGGCCGGGGACAACCCGCTGGCCAACGCCCCGCACACGGCGGCGATGGTGGCCGGCGACGAGTGGCCGCACCCGTACCCGCGGTCGGTGGGGGCGTACCCGGGCGGGACGGAACGGGCGGGCAAGTACTGGCCGCCGGTGCGGCGCATCGACGGCGCGTACGGCGACCGGAACCTGGTCTGCTCGTGCCCGTCGCCGGAGGCGTTCGAGGACTGAGGCGGTGACGCGGTGCCGGGGCGGCGGTTCGTCGCCGCCCCGGGCCGGCGGGATCCTGGGGAGGGCGGTCCCGGTCCGGGGGACTAGCCTGGTCCGCGGTGACCAGCCGTTGTTACGGAGCGTGTTCGTTCAGGCGACGAGGGCGTGCCGGGCGGGGCCGCGGTGCGGGGCGATGGTGCTGCCGTCGGGGAGCAGCTCACCGGTGTCCTCGAAGACGATGACACCGTTGCAGAGCAGGCTCCAGCCCTGTTCAGGAAAGCAGGCGAGGACGCGGGCGGCTTCCCGGTCGGTCGCCTCGGCGGAGGGGCAGGTGGGTAGGTGCTGGCACATCGGGTTCTCCGGACTGTGGGGGCACTGTGTCATGGTTCACATGACCAGTGACGCACAGTACCAAGCGATACCGCGCCGCATCGAGCAGGCATCCGTCATGTTTCCCGGAAATCCGCTGAACGGATGAGTCAGATTGGACCGGACGGCGTGGAAACGCTCCCACACCCGCTGATCGACGTACCGGCGGTGCCGGCGTCCTGCCGCAGCGTGCTCGTCGAACGCGCCCGCTACGAGTGGCGGCCCACCGACGGCGGTGACCCCGCCGCGCTGGCCGAGCAGTTCCTCACCGCGCACGGACTCCCCGTCACCGACCTGACCCGGCCCGCCGCGCACGACCCCACCGGCGTCTGCGGAGCCGCCCTCTACGTCTCCGCCGCCGCCGGCGCCCTGATGGCGGGCGGGCCTACCGGCGCGCCGAACCCCGCGCCGGCGCTGCCGGAGCTGGCCGTGGTCGTCTACGGCCACGCCCCCCGGGTTCCCGAGCCACACCTGACCCCCGCGACGCGGGGCCGGTGGTGGCTGGGGGACTGGCAGGACAGTTGGACGCCCCGGCAACACGCCGCCGCGGTGCGCGCCGTGCGCGCCGCCATCGGCCGCGGCGACGTCTACCAGGTCAACGTCGTCGGCCACGCCGCCGCCCGCTACACCGGCGACCCCGGACCGGCCCTCGCCCGACTCGCCGGGCTGCCCGGCGCCCGCTACGGCGGCACCCTGCGCGGCGACGGCTGGATGATCGGCTGCGCCTCACCGGAGACGCTCGTCGAGGTGACCGACGGCCGGGTGCTCACCCGGCCGATCAAGGGCACCCGGCCGGCGACCGCCGCCGGCCGCCGCGACCTGCTCGCCTCCGCCAAGGAACGCGCCGAACACATCATGATCGTCGACCTGGAGCGCAACGACCTGGCCCGGGTGGCCCGCACCGGCTCGGTACGGGTCGACGAGCTGTTCGCCGTGCGCCGCTGGTGCGACCTGTGGCAGGCCGAGTCGACCGTCTCCGCGGCGCTGGCCGACGGGCTGGGCCTGGCCGCGCTGCTGCGCGCGGTCTGCCCCGGCGGATCGGTCACCGGGGCGCCGAAACACGCCGCGCTGCACCAGGTCGCCGCCCTCGAACCGGTCGGCCGGGGCGCCGGCATGGGCGCCCTCGGCTGGGTCGGGCCGGGCCGGCTCGACCTGGGACTGACCATCCGCACCGCCGCGGCCGACGCCGACCGGCTGCACCTGTGGGCCGGGGGCGGCATCACCTGGGACAGCGACCCGGCCGCGGAGGTCGCCGAGGCCGCCGCGAAGGCCGCCCCGGTGCGGGCCCTGCTCGCCGCCGACTGACCCGCCCCCCGCCGGATCCGGCGGGCGCCAGGAGCGGCGCCGGCAGCGCACCCCGCCGACCCCCCTGCCAGCCGATCGCTGGCCTTCCCCGACAAGGCCTACGTCAGCCGGGCGTTCCGGGCGGCGTGTGGGCGGTCGCCCCGGGCGTACCGGGACGGCGCGGCGCAGCGCTGACCGACAGCAGCTGCGCCGCCCGGGCCGCCGCCGCGGCCACCAGCGCGCGGAGCGCGTCCGGGTCGACGCCGGGACCCGCCGGCAGCGACGGCGGCGCCTCCGGTGCCGACGGCTCCCCGAGCGGCGCCGGCAGCGGCGGCACGACCCGGGCGTACGCCTCGCCGGCCGGCTCCCCGTCGGCCGGCGCTGCGGCACCGTCGCGACGCTCGAGCGCACCGGCGGTGGCGTGCCGCCCGGCCGCGCCGGTCAGCGCGCCGGGGTCCCGGCCGCGGATCAGCAGCAGCAGGAGCGGTTCGGCGTCCAGCAGCCAGGACACCTGGTGGCACAGCGCGGCGGCGTGCGCGCACGGGTGCTCCCAGTCGGGGCAGTCGCACTCCGGCAGCAGCTCCGCGGGCTCGGGCAGCAGCGCCACCCCGGCGGCGGCGCCGAGGTCGGCCGGCAGCTCTCCGGCCAGCAGCGCGGCGCGCCACCCGGACCGGTCGGCCAGCTCGGCGGTGAGCCGCTCCCAGTCGCCGTGGCGCAGCGGGTCCACCCGCACCACCGTGCGGTGCGCCAACTCGGGGTCGCCGTCGTGCACGGCGGCGGCGACCCGGCCCGCGCTGACCGTGATCGGGCCGACGTGCCCCCGGGCGGCGTAGCGGCGACCCCGGCGCAGCGGCCGCAGGTCCAGCGCGGACCGCGTCAGCGCGTCGGCCCAGCCGACGCCCCAGCGGCCGCGGGGTCGACGCGCCGGTCCGGGTGCGAAGGCGGGAAAGCCACGCGCGGTCATCCGAGGCTCCTCAGTCGTACCAGGTCGGCCAGGTCGTCGTCGTCGAGCGCCGCGAGGGCGCCGGGCCCGGCGTCGAGGACCGCCGCGGCGAGTTCCCGCTTGCCGGCCAGCAGCGCCGCGACGCGGTCCTCGACGGTGCCCTCGGCGATCAGCCGGTGCACCTGCACCGGCCGGGTCTGCCCGATCCGGTGGGCCCGGTCGGTGGCCTGGTCCTCCACGGCCGGGTTCCACCAGCGGTCGTAGTGCACCACGTGGTCGGCGCGGGTCAGGTTGAGCCCGGTGCCGGCCGCCCGCAGCGACAGCAGGAACACCGGCGCCTGCCCGTCGGTGAACCGGCGCACGAGCTCCTCCCGCCGGGCCACCGGCAGGCCACCGTGCAGCAGCAGCGCGTCGACGCCGCGTTCGCGCAGGTGCCGGTGCAGCAGCCGGGCCATCGCCACGTACTGGGTGAAGACCAGCACCGACCCGCCGGCGGGCAGGGTGGCGTCGAGCAGCTCGTCGAGCAGGTCCAGCTTGCCGGAGCGGCCGGCCAGCCGGGAGGTGGTCTCCCGCAGGTAGTGCGCCGGATGGTTGCAGATCTGCTTGAGCGCGGTGAGCAGCTTGACGACCAGGCCGCGGCGGGCCAGCCCGTCGGCGGCGGCGATCGCGTCGAGCAGCTCCGCCACCACCGCCTCGTAGAGGGCGGCCTGTTCGGCGGTCAACCCGACCGGCTGGTCGGTCTCGGTCTTGGCGGGCAGCTCCGGGGCGATGCCCGGGTCGCTCTTGCGCCGGCGCAGCAGGAACGGCCGGACCAGGCGGGCCAGCTCCCCGGTGGCCGGATCGCCGGGATCCACCCGCGCCCAGCGGGCCCGGAACGGCGCCAGGGGGCCGAGCAGGCCCGGGGTGGTCCAGTCGAGGATCGCCCACAGGTCGGTGAGGTCGTTCTCCACCGGGGTGCCGGTCAGGGCGACCCGGGCGGCTGCCGGGATCGCGCGCAACGCCCGCGCGGTGTCGGCGGCGGGGTTCTTGACGTGCTGGGCCTCGTCGGCGACGAGCAGCGGCCAGCGCCGCCGGCCGAGCCGCTCGACGTCGCGGCGCAGGGTGGCGTAGGTGGTGAGGACGAACCCGTCGGTGACCGTGTCGAGGGTGCGGCCCGGGCCGTGGTGGCGGCGCACCGGGGTGCCGGGGGCGAAGCGGGTGATCTCCCGTTCCCAGTTGCCCAGCAGCGAGGCCGGGCAGACCACCAGGGTGGGCCCGGCGGTGCCCGGGGTGGCCTGCCGGTGCAGGTGCAGGGCGATCAGGGTGACCGTCTTGCCCAGTCCCATGTCGTCGGCGAGGCAGCCGCCGAGGCCCAGCGCGGTGCGGGCGGCCAGCCAGCGCAGCCCGTACCGCTGGTAGTCGCGCAGGCCGGCGGCCAGGCCGGCCGGCACGTCCACCGGCGGTGGATCGCCGGTGAGCTGCCGGCGTACCTCCGCCAGGGTGCCCTCGGCGTGGGCCGGGACCTCCACGCCGTCGACGGTGGCCGCGCCGGTGAGCACGGCCCGCAGCGCCGCCACCGGCGGCAGCGACGCCGACGCGGGCCGCCGCGCGCGGCGGGCCAGGTCCGGGTCGATGAGCACCCAGTGTTCGCGCAGCCGCACCACCGGCCGGCGGGCCTCGGCCAGCAGGCGCAGCTCGGCGTCGGTGAGCGGCTCGCCGCGCAGCGACAGCCGCCAGTCCAGGGCCAGCTCGTCCAGGTCGCTGAAGAGACCGGACGGGGTCGACGCCCGGGGCGCGCGCAGCCGGAGGCCGGCGGTGAGCTCCCGGCTGACCCCGGCCGGCCAGTGCACCGGCACCCCGGCGTCGGCGAGCCGCCCGGCGCCGCCGGCGAGCAGGTCGGCCAGTTCGTCGTCGTCGAGGACCAGCGCGTCGGGCACCGCCCGGTCCAGCAGCCCGGCCAGCGGCGTCCACCGGTCGGCGGCCTCCCGCAGGGCGAGCAGCGCGGCGTCGCGGGCGGCGGCCGGGAAACCCGGCGCCGCGCCGCGCCACAGGGCGGCGGCGTCGGTCAGCAGCGTCGGGTCGGCGCGCCGGTGCACCTGGACCACGGCCCGCCACGGGCCGTCGGGGTCGGTGAGCGGTTCCAGGCGCAGCGACAGCCGCACGGCCGCCTCCGCCTCGGCGGCCACCCGCTCGGCCCAGTCACGCAGCCGCGGCACCCGGGCGCCGGTCGTGCCCGCCCACGGGGTGTCCCCGGCGTCGCCACGCGGCAGGGTGTCGGCGACCGCGTCGAGGAAGTCGCGCAGCAGCCGCTGCGCATCGGGCAGCCACCCCGGTGCACGGCCCGGCGGCGGCAGGGCGCGGGCGTGCGGCGGCATGGCGGCGGCCAGCTCCCGCAGCCGGGCCGCGGCGGCCTCGCCGAGCGGACCGACCCGCCAGGCGTCGTGGCCGGCGGCGGTGACGGTGGGCAGCAGCAGCCCCCGGGCGCACAGGTGCAGGGCGGTGCGGGCGGCGGCGGCCCAGAACGCCGCCGCCGGGTGCGTCGGGCCGTCGAGGGCCAGCAGCAGCGCCACGGCGTCGGCGACGCCGACGCGGCGGACCGGCACGGGCCGGGGCGCGCCGGCCGGCGGGGTGGCCAGGGTGACCTGCCCAGACACGCCGATGTCGGGCAGGTCGCCGTGGTCGTCCCAGATCAGCAGCGCGCCGGCGCGGGGCGGGTCGGCCGGCGCGTACGTCATCGGGTACCGGCCGACCGGGCGGGCGGTGACCGGCGCGACGTCGACGCTCACCGGTCGAGCCGCTGCCAGCGGCGCACGGCCAGCGGGCCGAGCACGGCGACGATCAGCAGCGGCCAGGCCACCGCCAAAGCGACGGCGTGTTCGGCGGGGAACGACCCGCCGCCCCAGCCGGGGTTGCCGAACAGTTCCCGGCAGGCCGCCGCGGTGGCCGACAGCGGGTTCCAGGCGGCGACCGCCCCCAGCCAACCGGGCATCGTGTCGGGGGCGACGAAGGCGTTGGAGGCGAAGCTGAGCGGCCAGACGAGGATCTGCAGCGCCGCGATCGACTCGGGAGAGCGCAGCAGCAGGGCCAGGTACACCCCGGCGACGATCATCGCGGTGCGCAGCAGCACCAGCAGCCCTACCGCGGCCAGTGCCCGTGCGGCGCCGAGGTGCCACTGCCAGCCGGCCAGGGCGCCGCAGCCGAGCATGACGGCCAGCGCCAGCAGCGAGTGCAGCAGGTCGGCCACGGCCCGGCCGGCCACCACCGCGCTGCGGGCCATCGGCAGGGTCCGGAGCCGGTCGGTGACCCCGCGGTCCGCGTCGGTGGCCACCGCCGTGTACGTGGCCTCCACGCCGAACAGCATCGTCATGGTGAACAGGCCGGGCAGCAGGAATTCCCGGTAGTTCCCGCCGCCGGGTACCGCCATCGCCCCGCCGAGCAGGTAGCCGAACATCAGCACCAGCAGGACGGGGAAGAGCAGCGTGACGAGGACCGGGCCGGGTTGGCGGGCCCAGTGCGCCAGGGCCCGTCCGGTGAGGGTGGCGGTGTCGGTCAGGGCCCAGCGGGCCCGGGTCAGCGGCATGGTTGGCGCGGTCATGCGGGCACCTGCTCCCGGTCGGCGGTGAGGTGCAGGAAAACCTCGTCGAGGGTGGGGCGGCGCACGGCGACGTCGGCGGCGGCCAGGCCGGCGTCGTCCAGCGCGCGCAGGACCGTGGTGAGGGTGGCGACCCGGTCGGTGACGGCGACGCTGACCCGGGTGCGGTCGGCATCGACGCGGGCCGGGCCGCCGGTGGCCGCGCCGATCAGCTCGGCGGCGCGGGTGAGGTCGCCGGGGTGGCGGGGCACCACGTCGACCCGGTCGCCGCCGAGGGCGGACTTGAGCTCCTCGGGGCTGCCCGCGGCGACGATCCGGCCGTGGTCGACGACCCGGACGCTGTCGGCGAGCTGGTCGGCCTCCTCCAGGTACTGGGTGGTGAGCAGCACGGTGGTGCCGTCGGCGACGAGCGCGCGCACGGCGTCCCACACCTCGGCGCGGGCGCGCGGGTCCAGGCCGGTGGTGGGCTCGTCGAGGAAGAGCACCGGCGGGTCGACGATCAGCGCGGCGGCCAGGTCGAGCCGGCGGCGCATCCCCCCGGAGTACGTCCGCACGGGCCGGGTGGCCGCCTCGGTCAGCCCGAAGCGCACCAGCAGCGCGTCGGCGCGGGCCCGGGCGCGGGCGGGGGAGAGGTGGTGCAGCCGGCCGAAGAGGATCAGGTTCTGCCGGCCGCCGAGCACCTCGTCGACGGCAGTCCGCTGGCCGACCAGGCCGATGTCGGCGCGTACCCGCTCGGGGTGGCGGCGCACGTCGTGCCCGGCCACCCGGGCGGTCCCGGCGTCGGCGCGCAGCAGGGTGGTCAGGATCCGCACCAGGGTGGTCTTGCCGGCGCCGTTGGGCCCGAGCACCGCGCAGACGCCGCCGGCGGCAACGGCCAGGTCGACCCCGGCGAGGGCCTCGGTGTCGCCGTAGCGCTTGCGCAGTCCCTCGACGTCGATGACCGGTGCGTTCACGCGTCCGTCCCCTCTCCCGATGTTGCCGTGCGGCGTACCGTACACCATACGGTACGAGGGACGGTAGGGTGGCGGTCGTGAGCGTCGAGTACAGCGGCACCGGTGACCCCGCGCGCAGCCTCGCGCTGCTCTGGCGTACCCGGGAGAAGACCAGCCGCAAGGGCGGCGACCTGAGCGTCGACCGGATCGTGCGCGCCGCCATCGAGCTCGCCGACGCCGAAGGGCTCGGCGCGCTGTCCATGCGCCGGGTCGCCGAACGGCTCGGCGTCGGCACCATGTCCCTCTACACCCACGTCCCGGGCAAGGGCGAACTGCTCGACGTCATGCTCGACACCGTCCACGGCGAGACCGCCCGCCCCGACGACGTGCCCGGCGGCTGGCGCGGACGCCTGGAGCAGATCGCCCGCGAGAACTGGGCGCTCTACCTGCGCCACCCGTGGCTGCTCCAGGTCGCCACCACCCGCCCGCCGCTGGGCCCCCACGTCATCGCCCGCTACGACTACGAGCTGCGCGCCGTCGAGGGCATCGGCCTGACCGACCTCGAGATGGACGCCGTGGTCACCCTGGTCGACTCCTACGTCCACGGGGCGGTCCGCGGCGCGGTGGAGGCCGCCCAGGCCGCCCAGCGCACCGGGATGACCGAGGAGCAGTGGTGGCGCGCCCACGCCCCCTACCTGGAGAAGGCGATGGACCCCCGACGCTTCCCCACCGCCGCCCGGGTGGGCAGCGCCGCCGGCCAGGAGTACCAGGCCGCCTCCGACCCGGCGCGGGCCTTCGAGTTCGGTCTGGCCCGGCTCCTCGACGGGGTCGCCGCCCTGGTCGCCGGCCGCGCCGCCGAGTGACCGGCGGGCCGGCCCCACGCCGGCGGTAACGCGCCGATAGCCTTTCGGGCATGACCGTACGCCCGATCAGGATCATCGGTGATCCCGTGCTGCGCACCGCCTGCGAACCGGTGACCAGCTTCGACGCCGAACTGCAGCAACTCGTCGACGACCTGATGGACACCCTGCTGGGCGCGCCCGGCCGGGCCGGGGTGGCCGCCCCGCAGATCGGGGTGAGCGCCCAGGTGTTCGTCTACGACGCCGACGGCCACCGCGGCCACCTGATCAACCCCACCATCGAGCTGTCCGAGGAGAGCCAGGACGACGACGAGGGCTGCCTGTCCATCCCCGGGCTGTACTTCCCGACCCGCCGGGCGATGCACGCCACCGTGCACGGCCTCGACCGGCACGGCGAACCGTTGACCATCTCCGGCAGCGGATTCCTGGCCCGGGCGTTGCAGCACGAGACCGACCACCTGGCCGGCCGCCTCTACGTCGACACCCTCGCCGGGGACGTCCGGCGCCGGGCGCTGCGGGAGATCCGCGCCGGCCGGTTCGACTCGCCCAGCCGACCCCGCTGACGACGTGGGGGCGGCCGACGGCCGCCCCCACGCCCTCATCCACCGGTCACTTCGGCGGCGGGGCCACCAGGCAGGTCGCCGTGGAGCTGTTGCCGAAGTCGTCCACTCCGGTGATCACCGCGTCACCGCGCAGGGTCACCTTGTAGTCGATGTCGCCGGTGCCGTCCTTGACCTTGGACTGGGCACCCGGCGCCTGCACCAGCTTGATCTTGGTGCCGGCGGGGAACGGGCCGAACTTCACCGACGGGTCGGCGCTGTCACCGATCCACACCGCCACCGCCGTGTCGACAACGTCGGTCGAGGCCAGCTCGTAGAACCCGTCCGGGTTGTACGAGCCGGGGATGTTGCCCCCGCTCGGGTTGTTCGTCGGCACGCACCCGGTCACCGGGGCGGTGGTGTCGACCACCCGCATCGTCGCGGTGTCGCTGCCCACGTTGCCGGCCGCGTCGGTGGCGGTGCACGTCACCGACGTCGCGCCCAGCGGGAAGGTGCCGCCCGACGGCGGCACGCAGGTCGGCGTCAGCGGCCCGTCGACGTTGTCCGTCGCCGACGCCGGGTAGTCGACGACCGCCCCGGCGGGGCTGGTCGCCTCCACGGTCCGGTCGTCCACGACCACCACCGGCGGGGTGACGTCGTTGACCTTCACGGTGATCTGCTCGACGAACGCCGGCCCGCCGGGCAGGCCGTTGAGCAGGAAGTCCACCGTGCAGTGCAGGGTGGCGCCCTGCGGGGCGTCCGCCGCGACCGTGATGGTCTCGGCGAACGGCACGTCGGTGCCGCTCTGCTGGGTCCGCGAGGCCGCGTCGAAGGTGACCGTCAGCCCCGGGTCGCAGGAGGTCACCGTCGGGGTGACCGTCACGTCCAGGTCCCGCAGACCGCTGAGGATGGCCGCGGTGACCGTCTCCGGGGTGCTGGCGACCAGTTGACCCCCGGTCGCCGCGGCCACCGCGGTGGCCTGACCGGTGGCGTCGAGGCCACCGGCGCCGCCGCTGACGCTGACCGCCAGCACCTTGGCCTCGTCGGCCTGCAACGCCGCCGTGGCCTGGGCCAGGGTGCGCCCGGCGCTCGGGTCGTGGCTGGGCGCGTCACCGACCAGCACCACCAGCCGGCTGCTGCCGGAGCGGTACCCGATCGCGCCGTCGGAGACCTGGAACAGCGCGTTCACCCACGCCTCGGGCGCGTCCCCACCACCACCGGGGGCCAGGCCGTTGACCGCCGCCTGCAGGGCCGCCGCGTCGCCGGTCAGGTCCTGGCGTACCCGGAACAGCTCCGCGCCGTCACCCTCGTCGCGGTAGGACGCCACCGCGAACTGGGCGCCCGGCTGCACCCCCCGCACGTTGTCGATGACCTGCTGCAGGTTGGTCCGCACCGTGGCGATGGCCCCGCCCATGCTGCCGGTGGTGTCCACCAGCAGCACGATGTCGGGCTTCGGGGGGATCGGCGGGGTGGAGACGACCTTGCTGATCGGAATGGACGTGCCCGGGTTCGCGGCGGTGTCCACGCTCGCCGGGTCGACACCCGGCGCCGCGACGGCCGGCGTCGCCGCCACGGTGACGAGCGCCGACGCGGTGGCGGCGACGAGCGCCCACCGACGTCGGTGCCGTCCTGTTGTCATTGCCATGTGTGCTCCTTCAGCTCCGCCGCGTCACGACGCGGCCTCTGCCAGGAGACGCTAGGCCGCCGGAGGGCTCCCACCGGTCCGACACAGGGCCCGGTCAGGGTCGGGTAGTTGACCCGGCGTGGCTGCTGGACGTGGCAGACTGCCGCGCGCGATCCAGAACGGTCAGCGTGTGTTCACCGAAGTCGGCGACCCGGGTGAACCCGAGCCGCTCGTACAGGCGCACCGCGGCCAGGTTGTCGCACCGGACGTTGAGCGTGACATGATCGACCTCGGCCAACAGCCGGCCGCACAGCGCGGCGACAGCAGAGGCGGCCAGACCCTGCCCGCGCACCGCCGGATGGGTGGTGACATTGCCCAAAGCGGCCACCCGGTAGGTCGGCGAGTAGACGTGCACCCCGGCCACCGCGACCAGCTCACCGTCGCGCCGCACCCCGACGTACTGCCCGGTGTCGAGCATCCGCTCGTCGAACCAGTTGTCCGGGTACGCGGCGGCGTAGAGGGCGCGCAGCCCCGGCAGGTCGCCCCGCCCGAGCACATCACCGGCCGGGGCGACCCCGGCCAGCCGGGCCCGGTCGGTCAGCGCCATCCGATGGTGCGCACCCGCCGACCCGACCCGGTACCAGCGACCCAACACCGTCTCCAGACCGGGGGAGAGGTGCGCGTACAGCCGGGCCGGCAGCACCGGGGCCAACTCGGCCACCAACGCCGCCAACTCCGGCAGGTCCGCCGGCGCGGCGAAGGCCAGCAGCACCGGCGGCTGCACCCCGTGGTACAGCAACGCCACCTGCTCGCCCCGCCGGAACCACGAGGTGTACGGCCAGAAGAAGTCGTCCAGGTCGCCGAGCTGATAGGCGTGCAGCACCGGGTCACGGCGCAGCAACGCGGCCAGGACCTCCCGATCGTGCTCGGCGCGGACCGGCACCCTCACCCACCGCCTGTCAGCTCGACGGGCCGACGCTCAGCCGGCCAGCCACTGGTCGTAGCCCAACTTCGCCACCAAGCCCAGCACCACCACCAGCAGCACCCCCCGCACGAACCCCGCGCCCCGGCGCAACGCCATCCGCGCGCCCAACGCCGCCCCAGCCACGTTGCACACCGCCATCGCCGCACCCAGCAGCCACCACACGTGCCCGGTCGCGGCGAACACCACCAACGCCCCCAGGTTCGTGCCCGCGTTGACCACCTTCGCCATCGCCGAGCCGTGCAGGAAGTCCGCCCCCACCAGCGCCGTGAACGCCACCACCAGGAACGTGCCCGTACCCGGACCGATCAACCCGTCGTACAGCGCGATACCCACCCCGGCCACCGCCACCGCCAGCAGCACCCGCGCCCGGGTCCGCCGCGACGGCGCCGCCACCACACCCAGCCGCGGCCGGAACACCACGAACAACGCCACCGACACCAGCACCACCAGCACCACCGGCCGGTACGCCCCCGCCGGCACCGACCCGGCCAACGCCGCCCCCAGCCCGGCGAAGAGCACCGCCAACCCCGCCGACGGCCCCGCCACCGCCCAGTCCAGCTTCGTACGACGCGCGTACGTCACCGCCGCCGTCGACGTACCGAAGATCGCCGCCAGCTTGTTCGTGCCCAACGCCGTCGCCACCGGCACCCCCGGCGCGGCCACCAGCAGCGCCGGCAACAGCAGCAACCCACCCCCACCCACCACCGCGTCGACCCAACCGGCCAGCGCGGCCGCGGCGAGCAGGGTGGTCAGCGACACGGGATCCATGGGGCGCCATTCTGCCCACCCGCCACAGCCCGCCGCGCCACCCAGTGGCCCACCTCACCGCCCACCCGCCGGCACGGTCAGCGACCCCGCCGCCGGCGCAGCCACAACCCGGCCCACGCCAACACGACGAACAACAGCACCGAACAGAGCAACGCCTTGGCCATCGGGCAACTGTGCCACGCGGACGTAGGGTGCAGGAGTGCGCCTGGCGACGTTCAACCTGCTGCACGGCCGGTCCCTCACCGACGGCCTGGTCGACCCCGACCGCCTCACCGCCGCGGTGAAGGCCCTCGACGCCGACGTCCTCGCCCTCCAGGAGGTCGACCGCGACCAGTCCCGCAGCGGCAACCTCGACCTCACCGCCCTCGCCGCCCGCGCCCTCGGCGCCCCCGAACACCGCTTCGCCGCCGCCGTCGTCGGCACCCCCGGCGAGCAGTTCCGCCCCCTGCGCCACGACGACGACGGCCACGGCGAACCCTGCTACGGCGTCGGCCTGATCAGCCGCCACCCCGTGCGCTCCTGGCAGGTCACCCGCCTCAAACCCGCACCCGTGCGATCCCCGATCTACGTACCCGGCCCCGGCGGCGGGCTCATGCTCCTGCGCGACGAACCCCGCGTCGTCCTCGCCGCCGTCCTGGACACCGCGCACGGCCCACTCACCGTCGCCGCCACCCACCTGTCCTTCGTCCCCGGCTGGAACGCCCACCAGCTCCGCCAGGTCGTCCGCGCGCTGCGCACCCTGCCCGCCCCGCGCATCCTCCTCGGCGACCTCAACCTGCCCGCCGGACCGGCCCGACTGCTCACCGGATGGCGCCCACTGGGCCGCCGCCCCACCTACCCGGCCGCCGACCCCCGGGTACAGCTCGACCACATCCTCGCCGACCGGCACGGCAGCGACCGGCTACCCCCGGTCACCGCCGTGACCACCCCCCGCTCGACCATCTCCGACCACCGCCCCCTCGTGGTCGACCTCGGCTGACCCGGCCCCAGCCCACGGCCGACGGCCCGCGAACGCCGCCGACCGCGAGCCGGGCCCGACCTCAGTCGCGCCCCACCGCCCGCTGCGCCGCCCGCAACGCGTTACGGAACAGCATCGCCACCGTCGTCGGCCCCACCCCACCGACCCGCGGCGTGATCGCCCCCGCCACCTCCGCACACGACTCGTCCACGTCCGGCAGCAGCCGCCGCCCCTCGTAGCGCACCCCACCGCCGACGACCACCGCACCCGGACGCACATGCTCCGGCCGGACGATGCCCGGCACACCGGCCGCCGCCACCAGGATCTCCGCCCGCCGCGTGTACCGCGGCCAGTCCGCCACCCCGGTGTGCACCACCGTCACCGCCGCGTTCGCCGTCGCCCGCTTCTGCGCCAGCAACATCGCCAACGGCCGCCCCAGCGTCGCCCCCCGACCCAGCACCACCACCTCACGCCCGGCCACCGGCACCCCGTGGTACGCCAGCAACGCCTCGATACCCGCCGGCGTGCACGGCAACGGACCCGGCAACCCCAACGCCAACCGACCCATGTTCATCGGGTGCATCCCGTCGACGTCCTTGTCCGGGTCGAGGACCTGCAACGCCCGGTCGTAGTCCAGATGCCCCGGGATCGGATGCTGCACCAGCACCCCGTGCACCCCGGCGTCGGCGTTGAAGTCCTCCACCACCCGGTGCAGATCCGCCTGCGACGCCGACGCCGGCAAGTGCACGTGCGGCGACGCGAAACCCAACTCCGCGGCCTGCCGCTGCTTGATCCGGATGTACCCGGCGCTGGCGTCATCGTCACCCACCAGCACCGTCGCCAACGCGGGCGTCACACCCGACGCGCGCAACGCAGTCACACCCTCGGCCACCTCGGCCAGGATCTGCTCCGCCACCGGCTTACCGGGCAGCAGCCGGGCCGTGGTCGTCGTCGGGGAAGTGGAAGCGGACATGGCTCACCTCGTCCGCGGAGGCCCAGGCGGTCGACCCCCGCGACGAGCTCCCCGATGGTTCACCCATCCCCGTGCCGCCAGTCGCGTCCACCCCCAGCCTGCCACACCGCCCCCGACCGGGGGAAACGACGCCCCGCCGGCCGCCGGCGGTCACCGCCCGGGCCGACCCCCGGCCGCCGGGCCGAAGCCGTACAGTCTCGCCGTGATCGAGATCGGCGCACAGGCCCACCTCTCCCACCCCCGCGAGCGGGTCTGGCGCGCGTTGACCGACCCGCAGCTGCTCGCCCGCTGGTTCACCGACACCGGCACCGTCACCCAGACCGCCGGAGGCCTGCTGCTGCACACCGCCGGACTGCCCGGCTTCACCGCCGCCGTCGACGCCCAGGTCACCGAGCGGCGGGAACCGGAGCTGCTGGTGCTGCGCTGCCAGGAAGGCGACCGGCGCACCCTGCTGACCTGCACGATCACCCCCACCGCCGAAGGAAGCCAACTGACCGTCCGGGAAACGACGGAACCCGGCACCTGGTCCACCGAGGACCGCGACCGCCGCGAGCGGTACTACCAGCAGGCCCTGACCGGACGACTGCCCGCCATCCTCGACTGGCTGGCCTTCCAGCAGGTCGACCTGCGACGCGCCGTGGACAGGCCGACCGCCCAACTACCCGTCATCGCGCCACCCGACGACACCCGCGCGGCGCGCCGCCGTCGCGCCGCCCTGATCGCGGCCGCGGCCGTCGCCGCGCTCGCCGCCGGCGCGACGGTCTGGGCCCTGCTGCCGGGCACCCCCGAGCACACCGCCGGACCCGACCCGCTGCTGCCACCACCGGGCGCCGCGACCCCCACCAGCCGCCCACCCCGGGCGACCCCCGGCGCACGCCCCACCCGCGGCGCCGAGCCGACCACCGCCCGCCCGAGCCGTACCCGCACCGCGACGCCCCCGCCCACGCGCACCGGCGCGACCCCGACCACCGCCGCCGTGACCGCCCGCTACGAGACCACCGCCACCCGGATCTTCGGCTACCGCGGCGAGGTGGCCCTCGACAACGCCGGCGCCACCACCGCCCGGAACTGGACCGTCGTGCTCACCCTCTCCGACGCCGGCAGGGTCAGCAGCGCCACCGGGGCCGACTGGCGGCAGGACGGACGGTCGGTCACCTTCACCGGCCCACCCGTACCCGCCGGACGGTCACGCACGTTCACCTTCGACGTCCGCGACCCCGACACCCGCGCCAAGGCGCCCGAGAGCTGCACCGTCGGCGACGACCCGTGCGCCGGCCTGTGACCACCGCTCACCCGGCCGGCCCACCCCGAGGCACCCGGCCGGCCGGCAGCAGCCCCGCCAGCGCGCGGTGGGTCCGGTTCGACCGCACCGCCGCCCGCTGCTGACCCGCCGTGACCTCGATGTACGTCTGCGACGAGGCCAACGACGCGTGCCCCAGCAGCCGCATGATCTCCGCCGCGCTCGCCCCGTCCTCCGCCAACCGCGTCGCGAACGTGTGCCGCAGCGCGTGCAGCCGCGCCCCGGCCGGCACCCGGTCCACGATGCCCGCCCGCCGGTAACAGGAGTCCACCAGGTACTGCAGCCCGCCTCGGCGCAGCGGCTCACCGCGCCGGTCCACCAGCAGCGGCGAGTCCGGCCGGACCGTACGCGAGCCGAACCGGCGGCCCCGGCTGTCCAGGTAGGCGACCAGCACCGCGTCCAGCTCCGGCTCCACCGGCACCACCCGGGGCCGGCCGCCCTTGCCCGCCACGTCCACCCGCCGCTCGCCGGGCCGCCCGGACAGCGAGGAGACCCGCAACGCCAGCAGCTCCGACAGGCGCAGCCCGGCGCAGAGCGCCAGCGCGAGCACCGCCAGGTCCCGCTCCGGCCACGGGTCACGCTGCCGCTCGTCCTCCCGGGCCACCGACGCCAGCAGCTCCTCCGGGGTGCCCTCGCCGCGTAACGGCTTGGGCCGGGGGAGTGGCGCGCGGGGACGGTCCACCGCCGGCATCGGATTGCCCGCGACCACGCCGTCGGCCACCAGGAAGGTGAAGAAGCTGTTCCAGCTCGACCAGGCGCGGTGCACCGAGGAGGCCGCCCGGTCAGCGGCGAACCGGGCGAACGCCGCCCGCAGGACGCGGGGGGAGAGGGCGGTGATCATCAGGGCGTCGAGGGGGAGGGGAGGGGTCGCGTCCGCGGCGACGAGCGCGGCGACGGTGCGCAGGTCCCGCCGGTACGCCTCCAGAGTGTGGGGGGAGGGCTTGCGGGTGGCCCGCGCGGTCAGGAACTCCTCGATGAGGCGCTCAACCGATTCGTCCTGTTTGTCATGCATAAGGGATATTATGCAGCTTTTTCGGGTTCGTGGCCAGGGGCGGAGAAGGGGAGGAGCCTCGCCCTACAGTCGGCGCATGCCGTCACTCGCCACGCCCGCCGTGCCGCCCGGCGCGATGGCGGCGCTGACCCAGCCGGAGATCCACGGCGAGAGCGTGGTGCTGCGGCCGTGGCGGCCCGCGGACCGGCCGAGCGTCGTCGCCGCCTACGCCGACCCGGCCATCCAGCGCTGGCACTGCCGGTCCATGACCGACGACGAGGCCGGTGACTGGATCGCCGGCTGGCCGCGGCGGTGGCGCGCCGAGACCGGCGCCGGCTGGGCCGTGCTCCACGGTGGGCAGGTCGCCGGGCAGATCGGCCTGCGCCGGGTCGACCTGGTGGAGGGCCTGGCCGAGGTGTCGTACTGGGTGCTGCCGCACGCCCGTGGTCGGCGCGTCGCCGGGCGGGCGCTGGCCGCGCTGACCCGGTGGTCGTTCGCCACGTTGGGGCTGCACCGGGTCGAGCTGTCGCACTCGACGGCGAACCCGGCGTCCTGCCGGGTGGCCATGCGCGCCGGCTTCGCCGCCGAGGGCACGAAGCGGGGCGAGGGCCGGCACGCCGACGGGTGGCACGACATGCACCTGCACTCCCGCCTCGCCACCGACCGACCCCTTCCGGAGGAGGCCCCATAACGCCTTACTTGACATAATGTGCATTATCGAATGAAGCTCGGGTGGGCCGAGGGCCTGCTGAACCGGGCTCGTCGCGGCGAGGCGCAGTTCCATCCTGGACCGCCCGCTGCCGGTGCGTCGCTGACGATCCTTGCCCCTGCCAGGTCACGCGCTGGACCTGACGGGTGGAGACGATCAGGCGCCCGCGTCGCGTCGACGATGCGGCACCGTCCAGCTCCCCCGCGCAGCCACTACAACTGGTGCAGGAAGAGCAGGCCGAAGGCGGCGGCGAGCGCGGCACACCCCGCCACGGCGATGGTGCGAAGGCAGGTGCCCAGGTCGGCGTCCCAACCCTCGACCGCCCCGGAAGCGCGGCGGATGAGCGGGGTCGCGGCACGCCCGAGGCCGAAACCGACACCGGCGAGCGCGGCGACCTGCAGGCGCTGCCCGCCGAGGAAGACCGCGACCGCGAGCACGTACGGGGCGGTGGCCGACACGTACGTACGCACGCCGGTGCCGAGCTCGAATCCGAATCGCAGTGCGCCGCGGCGAGGGCTGTGCCGCAGCACGTCCTGCGGCACCTGCGAGGCGTTCTGCGGCAGTGGGAAAGCCACCACCTCGGTCTCCCGGAGCACCCCCAGCAGCGCCACCGCCACGATGAGCGCGTACCGCCAGGAGGCCGGCAGCGGCGCCGACAACCCGGAGAGCGCCCCGAGGACCACCCCGCTGAGCAGGCCGCCGGCGATCAACCCCAGGACGAACAGGGTGAGCAGCCTGCCCTGCGGATTCCGATCTCGCCGCCCGGGCGAGGCCAGCGCGTACGCGCTGTTGCGGGTTCAAACCGAGCCGGAGAGGGTGTAGCCGGCCAGCCCGCCGACCACCGCCCAGGTGAGCACGTGTCCGTACGCGGCGGCGAGCACCGCCCCGGCGGTGAACAGCAGGACGGGTACGAGCGGGTGGGTGGCCCAGCGGCGCAGCGGCGCAACGGGTCGTACCGGTGGCGGCTGGTTCGTCACACGACGCCGCCGGTGAGGGTGCGCCAGGTGTTCTGTCCCACGATGCCGTCGACGTAGAGCCCGCTCTTGCGTTGCACGTCGCGTACCGCGCCTTCGGTCTGCGAACCGAAGTACCCGGTCACGGGCAGGCTGTAGCCGTGCTTGTTGAGTTGCCGCTGCACGCCGCGCACGGCGTGCCCGCTGTGGGAAAAGCGCACGGTGCTCACCAGCAGGGGCCACGTCCCGGCGTCGACGACGCCGGTCGCGGTGATCTTCTTGGCCGTCTGGAACTGCTTCACCCTGGTCTCGGTGCCGCTGCCGAAGATCCCGTCCACCGTGGTCGAATGGCTGTGCGCGGTCAGCAGGTGTTGCACGGTGTAGACGTTCGTGCCGGTCTGGCCGCGCTTGGTGGTGGGCCAGTTGACCGTGGTGAGGCACCCGCAGCTGGTGTTCCAGCGGCAGATCGACCTGACCCAGCCCGAGCTGGTCTTCCGGTACCCGTCGTGGCACCGGCGTTCGACGCCGCAGGCGCAGGCGCCGCACGCGCCGGCGTAGCGCCACAGCCAGCCGTCGTACGTGCCGGCGTAGCACTGGTTCGGCCGTAGTCTCCAGGTCGTGCCGTCGTTCTTGTGGTAGCCGGCGTAGCTGCCGCTGGTGTTGCAGGCGTCGCCGAAGACCGGGCTGGGGCCGCAGCCCGGGGAACAGTTGTGGTCGGCGGCGTACGTCGGGCACCCGCCGTAGATCGTGTATCCGTCGGCGTAGGCGCGGCGGGCGGCCGGGAAGACGCTCAGCGCGGCCATTCCCACCGCGGTGCCGGCCTGGAGCAGCGTGCGCCGCGACAGCGCCCAGGAGGTGGTGAGTCGACTCCTGGTCCGGCTCGCCGGCGGGTGTCGGCGGGCCGCGGGGCCGGTACCGGGGTCGGTCCCCCGTAGGGCGGGTACGGCGTCGAGGGTGGTCACCGCGCGCCTCCTCGTTGGCTCGGAGCCGGTTGGTCGGACGGGTTGCCGACCTGGTCGAGTAGTTGGCGCAGAGCCGCCCGGGAGCCGACGGGCTCGGAGCGGCGGACGCGCCCGGTCGGGTCGATCACGGCGGCGAACGGGGTGGCGATCGCGTCGTACCGGTCGAAGAGGTCCGCCTGCTCGCCGAGGATGGTCATCGGCCGGTCGGCCGCGTGTGGCGGGACAGCCTGCCGGTAGAGGACTCGAAGCACCGCGTCGGTTCGTGGAGCCTGTGCGGTGGCTTCGTCGAGCAGTTGGTCGCAGGTCGCGCAGCCGCCGTCGAGGAAGAGCAGGACGAGGGTGGCCGGGGACGGTGGCGCGAGGTCACCGAAGCCGGGCGCCGGCGAGCCGGGCCGCAGGCCGACGGACGCGCGGCGGCCGACGGCGCCGTTGGTCAGGGCGTGGACCTGGCGTACCAGGCCGGAGACCACGAGGGCCAGTAGCAGGATGGCGATCCAGCTCAGGATCACCGCGCTCGTCTGGAAACTCATCCGGGTACCTCTCCTCGTGTCACCTCGAGCGGCGGCTGATCCGGGGTCGGGTCGTGCATGGCGGCTGGCAGGTGCGCCAGGAGCGCGGTGAAGGTCGCGGCGGCGAGCAGGACGATCGTGAGTCCGGTGCCGGCTCGCCCCACCGGCACGACCGCGCCGGACATCAGTGATCCGACCAGGGCCATGCCGGCGAGCGTGGCCGCGCGCGCCACCACCCAGCCGGTCATCGGCAGTTCGACCCGGGAGCACCCGCAGGGGACGGCCCGGCCGGTCGAGGTCACGTACCGGGCGTAGCCGGCGTACGTCGTCAGGAGTGCGCAACCGGCGGCCAGGACCACGCCCAGGAGTCGGCCACCGTCGTCGCGGAGCAGGGCGACGACTCCGGCTGCGCCGAGCAGGCCCTCGGTCGCGATGACCACCGCCGCGACGACGGACGGCGCGGGGACCACCCGCTGGGCGGCCAGCGCCGCCGACAGCGCCGCCGGCTTCGAGAGGTGCTCACCGCAGGCGACGAGCAGGGTGAGGAGCACGGTGTACGCCGCGACGCTGGCGGCCAGGGTTGACACGAGCGCCTCACTGGGCCGACTGGACGCGTAGCCGGTCCACCAGGTCCGGTACCCGGTCGAGCACCGTGTCGGCCAGTGGTAGCACGGTGACCCAGGTGTCCGCGGCGGCGAGCACGAAGTAGGGCTTGCCGTCCGAGAGCGTGTCCCGGAAGAGTTCTCCCGCCCGGGTTCGCAGCCCTCGCCACGACGGCAGCTGTCGCGCGCGTTCCGCGGTGAGCGGCGTCATGTCCAGCAGGCCGAGTCCGGGCACCTGCTTGAGCACCGTCGCCGGTGCGGTGAACCGGCTGGCGGCCCGGGGGTCGGGGCGCACGACGAGACCGTCGTCGTGCTCGGCGATTCGCAGTGTCCGCAGCACCGCGAGCAGGTCTGCGGTCGAGGCGCCGTACAACTGGGTGAGGAAGCAGTACCGGCGCCCGCGCCACGCCGCCACCAGCCGGTCCTCGTCCAGCCGCACCTGCGCGTCGTACGACGTCACGCGCGCCGTGGACAGGGTGCCGCCCTGATAGTTGAGGTGCTCGTCGAAGTCGGTGACGCCGAGGGCCTGTGCCAGTTCGTCGGCCAGGCCGACCGAGCCGGCGGTGAATTCGTGCTGGCGGCCGGCGATGGTCAGCTCGACCACCGAGGTGAACGGCGCGCTGAGGTCGAGTGGGCCGCTGAGCAGGAAGCGCCGGCCGTCCATGGCACGGTGTGCGACAGGAGCCTCCGTGGCTGCCATCACTCCACCTCCCCCGTGAGGTGCGGAATGTGTGGCGTCGAATTATCCGTGTGTCGAATATCACTCGCAAGCCCCGACGTGGCTCTTCTTCACCACCGCTCGTACCCTGCCGGTGGTGGGATCGGGGCCACCCGGCAGCGCGCACCGGATCGAGCGCATCGCGCCGACCGGACGCGGACGTCACGAATCGCGAGGACCGGGCGGCGGGTGAGTGCCTTGTTCGCGCGGCTCAGCCGGCTGGGCCGCCCAGTGGGCCTCCGGTCTGCTCTCCCCCGCCCGCGACAGCCGCCAGCATCTCGAGTTCCGGACGACGAAACCTGGACCCGGCTCGAGCTGGTGAGAGGTGCCGAACCAGGGCGGTTCCCACCAGCTTGAGCCGAGTCCAGGTCAGGGGCGCTTGACGTGGCTCGGGGAACGAGAAGGGGACAGCGGCCGACGATGACGAGGCCGGCTCAGTCGCTTCCGCTCGCTTCGGGCTTGGCCTGTTCGTCGGCCATGTACTGCGCGTACCAGGCCGGCCAGTCCGGGTCGGGCCCGGCCTCCTGCTCGTGGCGACCGTGTGCGGCCTCCGCGCGTCGCAGCGCGGCTGCCAGGTCGGCCACCGAGTCATAGGTCGTTGGCATGGGAGCGCTCCTTCGTCGCGATGCTCGCCGACCCGGCAGTCACTGCCACAGTCGGCCGGGAAAGCGCGTGGTGATCTCCTGGAGGAACCAGCCGTTGCCGTCCGGGTCGTTGAACGAGGCGAACGAGAAGTAGCTTCCGCGGTTCGGAGCCAGCCCGGGGACCCGTCCCTGGCCGTTCGCGAGGGGCAGGCCACCGCCCGCGTCGTGGAACACCTCGCTCACGTCGACGCCGCGGCCCACCAGTTCGGCCCGGGCCGCCTCGACGTCCTCCACCGCCAGGTACAGGCCCTGCACCGAGCCGGGCGCGGCGGTGGTGTGACCGGGGCCCACCAACATGGCCGAGCAGTCCGACCTGGGTGGTGTCATCTGCACCACTCGGCCAGGCCCCTCGCCGAGGTCGGCATCCTCCCGCCACCCCAGCGACTGGTAGAAGCTCTTGGCCCGGCCCACATCGGCGACGGGCACCATGACGAATTCGAGTCTCATGTCCACGCTGTCGGCTCCTCTCCCCTGCGATGGCAGCGACGTTTCCACGCCTTCGGTTTCTGTGCCCTTGTCTGGCTCCCTGCGCCCATCCTCAACCAGCAATCATCCGAAATCCTTAGAAAACGAGAAATCCTGGCAAGTCTGACGACTGGTGCCAGGGCGGATCTAGCTGATCGGGGTGGCCCGGGGCCGTGTCACAGGCCGCCGGCGACGCGCAGCACCGCGCCGGTGGTGTACGAGGCGTCCGGGCCGAGCAGCCAGGCGACGGCGCCGGCGACCTCGTCGGGTTCGCCGGCGCGGCCCATCGGTATCCGGCCGGCGGCGGTGTCGGCGCGGTCGGGCACGCCGGAGAGGGTGTGGATGTCGGTGCGGATGACGCCGGGTGCGACGGCGTTGACCCGAATGCCGTGCGGGGCGAGCTCCTTGGCCAGGCCGACGGTGAGGGTGTCGGTGGCGGCCTTCACGGCGGCGTAGTGGACGTACTCCCCCGGGCTGCCGAGGGTGGCGGCGGCGGAGGAGATGTTGACGATGGCGCCGCCTCGGGTGAGCCGGCGGGTGGCCTGCTGGGCGCAGAGGACGTACCCGACGAGGTTGACGTCGACGACGTGGCGCAGGTCGTCGGGGCGCAGGTCGGTGAAGGGCCCGATGGGGCTGGTGACGCCGGCGTTGTTGACCAGCCCGGTGAGAGGGCCGAGGTCGGCGGCGGCGTCGAATAGCCGCGCGATCTGTTCGGGGTCGGTGGTGTCGGCGGGTACGGCGACGGCGCGGCGGCCGAGGGCGTGGATGTCGGCGACGACGCCGGCGGCCGCGGCGTGGTCGCGGCGGTAGCCGATGGCGACGTGGTGGCCGTCGTGGGCGAGCCGGCGGGCGGTGGCGGCGCCGATGCCGCGGCTGCCGCCGGTGATGACGGTGACTGGGTTCAATGCGCCGCTCCCCTGCTCCGAGTGAGGCGACGCTACCGTTTCCGGCACCGGTCGGGCAGGGAGAGGGTGGTCACAGGTGACGCGGGCGTTGGTGTTGGGCGGCGGCGGGGTGACGGGGGTGGCCTGGGAGTGGGGGCTGCTGGCCGGGTTGGCGCGGCGGGGGGTGGCGCTGGCGGAGGCGGATCTGGTGGTGGGTACGTCGGCCGGGTCGGTGGTGGGTGCGCAGCTGTGCTCGGGGCGGCCGGTGGATGAGTCGTACCAGGCGCAGTTGGCGCCGCCGGTGGGTGAGGTGGCGGCGCGGTTCGGGGTGGCGGCGGTGGCGCGGCTGGTGTGGGCGGGTGGTCGTACCCGGGACGCGGTGCGGGCGCGGGCGCGGATCGGGGCGATGGCGCTGGCGGCGCGTACCCCGTCGGAGGCGTCGCGGCGGGCGGTGATCGAGGCGCGGTTGCCGGTGCGCCAGTGGCCGGCGCGGCGGCTGCTGGTGACGGCGGTGGACGCCGCCTCGGGTGAGTTCGTGGTGTTCGACGCCGGTGGTGGGGTGTCGTTGGTGGACGCGGTGGGGGCGAGTTGCGCGGTGCCGGGGGTGTGGCCGCCGGTGACGATCGGCGGGCGGCGGTACGTCGACGGTGGGGTGCGTTCGGCGGTGAACGCGGACCTGGCCGCGGGCGCGGAGCGGGTGGTGGTGTTGGCGCCGGTGACGTCGGCGTTCGGGCCGATGCCGCGGTTGTCGGCGCAGGTGGCGGCGTTGCGGGCGGGGGCGCGGGTGGCGGTGGTGTCGCCGGATCGGGCGGCGCGGGCGGCGATCGGGCGCAACGTGTTGGATCCGGCGCGGCGGGCGGCCGCGGCGCGGGCGGGCTTCGCGCAGGCGGCGGTGGTGGCCGCGGAGGTGGCGGCGGTGTGGGGCTGAGCGCGGCGCGTACGCTGCGCGCGTCGGTGCGGTGAGCGTGGAGGTGCGCGGTGGCGGGTGTGGGCGTCGGTGACGTGGTGGAGGATTTCGTCCTGCCGGACGAGACGGGTACGCCGCGGCGGTTGTCGGAGCTGTTGGCCTCGGGCCCGGTGGTGTTGTTCTTCTATCCGGCGGCGATGACGCGGGGGTGCACGGCGGAGAGTTGCCACTTCCGGGATCTGGCGGCGGAGTTCGCGGCGGTGGGGGCGCAGCGGGTGGGGATCAGCCGGGATCCGGTGGAGAAGCAGGCGGAGTTCTCCCGGCGGCACGGCTTCGACTATCCGCTGTTGTCGGATGTGGACGGCGCGGTGGCGGAGGCGTTCGGGGTGCGGCGCCGGCTGCCGTTGGGGCCGTTGAGCATGCGGCGGATGACGTTCGTGATCGGGGCGGACCGGCGGGTGCTCGCGGCGATCCACAGTGAGCTGGACATGAACGCTCACGCGGATCAGGCGTTGCGGGCCCTGGGGGGTTGATCTTCCGGCTGTCGCAGCCGGCTGGTATCAAGGGCAGCAATCAGACACGTGTACGGAAGAGGGCTGTGATGGCGGGCCAGGGTTTGTCCGATGACGAGGTAGCCGGCATCCGGGAGGCGTTGGCCGCCGGGCGGAAGCCGAAGGTGGTCTTCACCGCCTCGGCGGGGCAGGTCGCCGGGCAGGTGGGTCAGGTGGTGGAGCTGACCGATCCGGCGGTGTCCGACGAGTTCGTGGTGGTGCGTTTCGGCCGCGACGAGTTGCCCTTCTCCCCCGCCGACGTGGCGGTGGCGCCGCGTGGGGCGGGTCGGAAGGTGGTGGAGGCGAAGCCGGAGCCGCCGGCCGAGGAGCCGGTCGCGCCGGTGGAGCCGGAGTTCGTGCTGGACACCCCGCGGGTGCCGGCGCCGCGGCGGGAGGAGCCGAAGGTGGAGCAGCAGGTGGAGGCGAAGCCGGCCCGGCGGGCGGTGAAGGCGGTGAAGCCGAAGGGTCCGGCGGGGCTGACGGTGACGTTGGCGTACGCCGACGGCGAGTGGACGGTGGCGGCGCAGCAGGGTGCCAAGGCGCTGGCGAAGCCGTACGTGGTGAAGCCGGCGGAGGCGTTGAAGATGGTGGCGCTGGTGGACGTGCCGGGGGTGCAGGAGGCGGTGGAGCAGATCCTGGGCGCGGAGCGGGCCGAGGCCGAGCAGCAGGCGGAGAAGTTGCGCGCCGAGCTGGCGGAGATCGAGGCGCGCCTGGCGGAGCTGCGCGAGGCCCGCTGAACGGGTGGCGGGGCCGTTGAGGCGGCCCCGCCGACCGGTCAGAAGTAGTCGAGCAGGTGCGCCGGTCCCCCGGCGGCCAGCAGGTCCAGGGCCCGGGGGTCGGCGCCGGTGGCGCAGCGCAGCAGGCCCGCGTCGGTGACCGACTGGGCGGTGGCGGCGCCGGCGTAGAGCAGGGCGAAGCCGCGTACGGACAGGTGCAGGGCGGCGTCGGTGGTGACGCGGGTGAGCTGGGCGGCGCCGTCGGCGACCTCCAGGCGCCAGGTGCCGGTGTTCCAGTCGGCGAGTTCGTCGTCGAGGGTGAACTCGACGCTGCCGCGCGCGTGGCGGGGCCAGCCCCGTTGCCCCACGGCGCGGGTGACGTCGACGGGGCGGTGCATCCAGGTGTCCTGTTCGTGTTCGCGGGCCTTCTCCAGCGGCAGCTGGGCGGCGAGGGCGTCGCCGGGCAGCGGGGTCAGTCGCAGCGTCGGGGCGACGCTGTGCCAGCTGGCGAGGACGGCGACGAGTTCCCGGGCGGCGTCGGCGGTGGTGGCGAAGAGGTCCTCGACGGTGAGGACGGCGTCGGGCCCGTAGCCTCGGCCGCGGTTCCAGCCGGCGTAGCCGACGAGGCGTCCGTCGTGCTCGACGAGGGTCAGGCCGTCGAAGGGCGGGTCGTCGGCGGTGACCTGGTCGCGGTAGTGGTCGAACACCGGGCCGCGCCGGGTGAGCAGGCCGTTGCGGTGCCGGGTGACCTGTTCGTAGAGGTCGGACACGGCGGGCAGGTCGGCGAGGTCGCCGGGGCGGACGGTCAGCCGCCCGGTGGTGCGGTGCCGGGGCAGGACGGCGGTGGGCAGGTCGACCGTGCGCAGCACGCCGGTGACCTCCCAGCCGCAGGCGCGGTAGGGGGCGCCGACGGTGGGGAAGAGCGCGCTGACCGCGGCGCCCCGCTCGTGCGCGCCGCGCAGCAGGGCGCGCAGCAGCTCGCGGGCGACGCCCCGGCCGCGGGCCTCGGGGGCGACGGCGACGCCGGCGACGTCGGCGGCGGTGACCGGCCGGCCGGTCCACCACTGGTCGTGGTGCAGGTCGACGGCCTTGCCGACGAGCCGGCCGGTGTCGTCGAAGGCGCCGTAGCGGGTCATGCCGGGCACCGGGGTGGTGGCGTGTGCGGGTGGCTGCGGGGCGGAGCCGAAGGCGAGCCGGCCGAGCTGCCAGGCGTCGGCCAGCTCGTCAGCGGTGAGTTCACGGACGTCAGGGATGGTGGACACCCGGCACACCCTAGCCGCGTGGGTCGGGCCGGCCAGCCGGTTTTTCGGGCGGCCGGTGGGTCAGGGGCGGCTGTGGTGACGCAGGACTCTGGTCAGCAGGCGGGACAGCTGGTCCCGTTCGGTGGGGGTGAGTGGGGCGAGCAGGTCGTCCTGGATCCGTTGCAGGGTGTGTGCGATCCGGTGCAGTTCCCGTTCGCCTGCGGTGGTCATGGTGACGATGTTGCGGCGCCGGTCGGTGGGGTCGGGTGAGCGGCGGACGAGGTCGCGGGCGGCGAGTTCGTTGAGGGCGGCCACCACGTCGCTGCGGTCGATGCCACAGCGGCGGCCCAGTTCGGCCTGGCTGGCCGGGCCGTACTCCTCCAGCGCGGCGAGCAGCCGGTAGTGGTAGCCGCGGGCGTCGATCCGGCCGAGTCCTTCGGTGACGAGACGGGCGGCGTGCGCGGCGGTCTGGGTGAGCAGCCAGCTCGGGGTGGCCCGCAGGCGTGTGGGTGGCTGCGCACCGTCGGTGGTCTCCACGTGGCGGACCCTACCAGCGTTCGTTGGCGCGGCCCACGACCTCTGATACGTTGGCCGAGCCAACGTTGGCTGCGCCAACGAAAAGATCGGGAGGAGTCCCATGTCCCCCACACCCACCCTCGACGGCCAGGTCCTCGGCCAGGCCCACCACGCCACCCGAGCCGTACTGGAACGGGAACTGGCCCGGCTCGGGATCACCTTCACCCAGTCGGTCGTGCTCGGTGTCGTCGCCCGCCAGGGTGGCGAGGTCGACCGCGCCACCCTCACCGACCGGATCACCAGCGCCCTGAAGGTCGACGAACCGGCGGCGCGGACCGCGATCGCCGAACTGGCCGAGGCCGGGCTCATCCGGCAGGACGGCGCCCGCCTCGCGCTCACCGCCGCCGGCCGGGACGTTCGGGGTCGCGTCGACGACGCCGTCGCCAGCATCACCGCCCGCCTCTACGCGGGCATCCCCGCCGGGGAGATGGCCGTCGCGGGCCGCGTGCTGGCCCTGGTGAAACGGCGGGCCGACGAGGACCTGGCGGCGAGCCGGGGCTGACCGCGTCGCGGGGCCGGTGCGACCCCCTCGCACCGGCCCCGCGTCTCCCTCGCGCCCCACGCGTGGTCTCAGTGTTGCGGGATGTTCACTACCCCGATCCGCTTGCGGAACACCCAGTAGGTCCAACCTTGGTAGGCCAGGACGATCGGGGTGAAGATCACCGCCACCCAGGTCATGATCTTCAGGGTGTAGGGGGTGGAGGCGGCGTTGACGGCGGTGAGGGTGCCGGCGGGGTCGCCGGTGGAGGGCAGCACGTTCGGGAACAGCGCCGCGAAGAGGGTGGCCACGGCCAGGGCGATCGCCACGGCGGTGCCGGTGAACGCCCAGCCCTCCCGGCGTACCCGGGCCGCGGCGAGCCCGCCGAGCAGGGCCAGGGCCGCGGCGGCGGCCAGCACGACGGCGGCGGCGCTGGAGCGGATGTTCAGGGTCCAGGTCAGGAAGGCCACCGCGAGGACCGCGGCGCCGACGCCCAGCCGTACGGCGAGCGCGCCGGCACGTTCGCGGATGTCGCCGGTGGTCTTCAGGGCGATGAAGACGGCGCCGTGGGTGAGGAACAGCACGGCGGTGGTGGCCCCGCCGAGCAGGGCGTACGGGTGCAGCAGGTCGAGCAGGCCGCCGACGTACTCGTGGTCGGCGTCCAGCGGCACGCCGCGCAGGATGTTGGCGAAGGCGACACCCCAGAGGATCGCCGGCGCCAGGGAGCCGTAGAAGATCGCCCGGTCCCAGCGGCGCTTCCAGGACGCCTCGGGCCGCTTGTGCCGGTACTCGAAGGCCACGCCGCGGGCGATCAGGGCGAGCAGGATCAACAGCAGCGGCAGGTAGAAGCCGGAGAAGAGGGTGGCGTACCACTCGGGGAAGGCGGCGAACATCGCGCCGCCGGCGGTGATCAGCCAGACCTCGTTGCCGTCCCAGACCGGGCCGATGGTGTTGATCAGGACGCGGCGTTCCCGGTCGTCGCGGCCGAGGACGGGCAGCAGCATGCCGACGCCGAAGTCGAAGCCTTCGAGGACGAAGTAGCCGGTGAAGAGGACGGCGACGAGGAGAAACCAGATGGTGGTCAGTTCCACGGTGGGGCTCCGGGGTCAGTAGGCGAAGGCGAGCGGACGCTCGGCGTCGTCGGTGTCGTCGGGTTCCGGGGCGGGGGTGAGGTCGGGGACGCCGGCTCGGGCGTAGCGGACCAGCAGCTTGAACTCGATCACCGCGAGGGTGGCGTAGACCAGGGTGAAGGCGGTGAAGGAGGTGAGCACCTCGGCCAGCGACACGCTGCGGGACACGCCGTTGCGGGTGAGCATCTCGCCGTAGACGATCCACGGCTGGCGGCCCATCTCGGTGAAGATCCAGCCGAAGGAGTTGGCCAGCAGGGGCAGCACGGGCATGACCAGGCCGGCGCGCAGCAGCCAGCGGCTGGTCGGGGTGCGGCCCTTGCGCTGGGACCAGAGCACCAGCAGGGCGATCGCGGCGGCGGCCATCCCGAAGGCGATCATGAAGCGGAAGCTCCAGTAGGTGACCGGGATGATCGGGGTGTAGCTGCCGGCGCCGTACTGGCTGGCGTACTGGGCCTGGAGGTCGTTGATGCCCTGGACGGTGCCGTTGGGGTCGCCGGTGCCCAGGTACGACAGCAGGTACGGGATCTTGATGGCGAACAGTTCCCGGCTGCCGTCGAGGCTGCCGATGGTGAGCACGGAGAACGAGGCGGGGCTCTCGGTGGTGTAGAGGCCCTCGGCGGCGGCCATCTTCATCGGCTGCACCTGGGTCATGATCTTGCCCTGGATGTCGCCGGTGATGGCCACCAGCGCCGCGGAGACCAGGACCACCCAGGAGCCGAACCTGGTGGCGAACCGGTATGCCCCGGTGTCGGCGCTGCCGCGGTTGCGCATGATGTGCCAGAGCCCGACGGTGACCACCAGCGAGCCGGCGACCAGGAACGATCCGGCCAGGGTGTGCGGGAACGTGATCAGCGCGACCTTGTTGGTCAGCACGGCGACGAAGTCGGTGAGTTCGGCGCGGCCGGTGTCGGGGTTGATCCGGTAGCCGACCGGGTTCTGCATGAACGAGTTCGCCGCGAGGATGAAGTAGGCGCTGAGGTTGGACCCGATCGCGGCGACCCAGATGCTGGCCAGGTGCAGGCGCTTGGGCAGCCGGTCCCAGCCGAAGATCCACAGGCCGATGAAGGTGGATTCGAGGAAGAACGCGACCAGGGCCTCGATGGCCAGGGGTGCGCCGAAGATGTCGCCGACGAAGCGGGAGTAGTCGCTCCAGTTCATGCCGAACTGGAACTCCTGCACGATGCCGGTGACCACGCCCATCGCGAAGTTGATCAGGAAGAGCTTGCCGTAGAACTTGGTGAGCTTGAGGTACCGCTCGTTGCCGGTGCGGTGCCACAGCGTCTGGAGGATGGCGACCAGCACGGACAGGCCGATGGTCAGCGGCACGAAAAGGAAGTGGTAGACGGTGGTGACACCGAACTGCCACCGGGCGACGTCCAACGCGTCCACCTGGCACCCCCAGCTGTTCATACTACGAGACGTAGTAAATACTACTGCGCGTCGTAGAGGAATCGGCAGGGCCGGGGGGCCCGAACCGGCCCGGGACCAATGACCCTGATCACCTCCGCCACCGGACCCCCGTGCGACCATCCACCCCTGATGGACACCACCGGATGGCACCCGCCGCTGTTCTGGCGCACCGCCCAACTGATCGCTCGCCTCGCCGTCGCCGCCCTGGCCCGACTGGAGGTCACCGGCGACGTGCCGGCACACCTGCGCAGGGGGCCGCTGATCCTGGCCGCCAATCACATCAGCCCCTTCGACCCGGTCGTGCTGGCCGCCGCCTGCCGGGCCCGGGGCGTCGCACCCCGCTTCATGGCCACCGGCGGGCTGTTCCGCGCCCCCGTGCTCGGCGCGCTGATGCGCCACGCCGGCCACCTGCGCGTCGACCGGGGCACCGCCGCCGTGCACCACGCCCTCGCCGACGCCGCCGACGCGGTCGCCGCCGGTTCCGTGGTGCTGGTCTACCCGGAGGGACGCATCGGCCTGGACCCCGGACTGTGGCCCGAACGCGGCAAGACCGGCACCGCCCGACTCGCCCTGGCCTGCGGCGCCCCCGTCATCCCGGTCGCCCAGTGGGGCTCACACGAGGTGCTGCCGTACCGGGCACCCAAGGGCCTGCTGCGCGGCATCCTGCGCTCGATGCTGCGCCGGCCGGTGCTGCGGGTGCGCTTCGGCGAGCCGCTCGACCTGCACGACCTCGGTCGGGGCGCCGCCCGGCAGGGCACCGACCGGATCATCGACGCGATCACCGACGCCCTGGCGCCGCTGCGCCCCGACGAGCCGGACCGGCCCCGCCACGTCGACCCCGGTCGCCCCGTCGACACCAGCCGCGCCCACCGCCGCCGCCCGGCGGCCTGACCCGCCGGGCGGCGACCACGTCACCCGCCGGGCAACCCGGAGTTGCCCTCGCGCGGCCCGGAACGGTGAGAGCCTGCCCGCAGGCGTTCCACAGGAAAGGCAGGGCAGACATGAGCGAGCAGACAGTGCTGGTCACCGGCACCTCCACCGGCATCGGCCTGGAGATCGCGCTGGGCTGCGCGCGCGCCGGCTGGCGCACCGTGGCCACCATGCGTGACCTCGGGCGCGCCGACCGGCTGCGCGCCGCCGCCGACGCCGCCGGGGTCGCCGACCTGATCGACGTACGCCGCCTCGACGTCACCGACGCCGACTCGGCCGCCGCCGCCGTGGCCGAGACCGTGGCCGCGTACGGGCGGCTCGACGCGGTGGTCAACAACGCCGGCGCCGGGCACGTCGGCACCCTGGAACAGGAGACCGTCGACGACGTGCGGGCCGTCATGGAGGTCAACTTCTTCGGGGTGCTGCACGTCAGCCGGGCCGCGCTGCCGCACCTGCGGGCCAGCCGGGGCCGGCTGGTCAGCGTCACCAGCGTCGGCGGGGTCATCGGGCAGCCGTTCAACGAGGCGTACTGCGCGGCGAAGTTCGCCGTCGAGGGGTTCATGGAGTCCCTCGCGCCGGTCGCGGCGAGCGTCGGGGTGACCGTCGCCGTGGTGGAGCCGGGCGCGGTGGCCAGCGAGTTCGTCGCCAACGTCGGCATCGACCGGGACCGCGCGCTCGAGCAGGCCGGGGTGTACGCACCGGCGCTGCGGGCGTACCTCGACCGCGCCGGCGGGGTGTTCGCGGCGGCGCAGTCCTCGGCGGACGCCGCCACCGTCGTCGTCGCGGTCGTCACCGGCCCGACCCCGCCGCCGCGTACCCAGACCTCGACGACGGCGCGGGAGTTCGTCCGGGTGAAACTGGCCGACCTCGCCGGGACCGCGGTCACCGACCTGACCGGCGGCTGGCTGCGCTGAAGCCCGCCCTCCCGGCGGCGAGGGCAACGACGGAGCAGGTCGCGCCGACCGGTCATCCGGCAGTCCCCGGCGCGAGGCATACTGCGCTGCGTGCTGACCCGACCCGGCTATCTGGACGCCCCCGCGCCGCTGGCCTTCGCCCACCGCGGCGGCGCCGCCGAGGGCGACGAGAACACCGTGGAGGCGTTCGCCCGGGCGGTCGGGCTCGGCTACCGGTACGTGGAGACCGACGTGCACGGCACCGCCGACGGGGTGGCGGTGGTCTTCCACGACGCCACCCTGGAGCGGGTCACCGGTGAGCGGGGGCGCATCGCCGAGCTGCGCTGGGCCGACCTGGCGTCGGTACGCGTCGGCGGGGCCGCCGTCGTACCCCGGCTCGACGAGGTGCTGGGCGCGTGGCCGCAGGTGCGGTTCAACATCGACGTGAAGTCCGACGGCGGGGTCGCGCCGACGGTCGAGACGGTGACGCGGGCGGGCGCGGCCGAGCGGGTGCTGCTGGCGTCGTTCAGCGACGCCCGGCTGATCCGGCTGCGGGCCCTGACCGAGGGGCGGGTCGCGACCGGCCTGGGCATGCGCGGGGTGGCCCGGCTGCGGCTGGCGTCGCTGCACGGGTGGCGGCTGCGGCTGCCGCCCTCGGTGGTGGCCGCACAGGTGCCGCCGCGCTACGGCCGGGTGCCGGTGGTGGATCGCCGGTTCCTCGCCTACTGCCACCGGCTCGGGTTGCAGGTGCACGTCTGGACGATCGACGAACCCGCCCAGATGCACGACTTACTTGATCTTGGGGTGGATGGCATCATGACCGATCACGTCGGCGTGCTGCGCGACGTCTACCGCAGCCGCGGCCACTGGGCCGCCTGAAACCCCGAGGACCGCGATGGCCGACACGGTCGCCCCCACCGCCGCCGCCACCCCGGCGAGCACCCGCCGCGAACGCACCGGATGGTACGTCTACGACTGGGCCAACTCGGCCTTCCAGACCACCGTCATCACCGTCTTCCTCGGCCCGTTCCTCACCACCGTCACCGAGCTGGCCGCCGGGTGCGAACTCGGCGCGGACTCCTGCGACGGGCACGTGTACCCGCTCGGCATCAAGGTGGCGGCCGGCTCCTACTACCCGTACCTGATCTCGCTGTCGGTGTTCCTCACCGTGTTCGTGCTGCCGGTGATCGGGGCGATCGCCGACCGGTCGGCCCACAAGAAGCGGCTGCTCGCCGGGGCCGCCTTCACCGGCGCCGGGGCGACGGTCGCGATGGCCTTCGTCACCGGCGACCGGTACCTGCTCGGCGGCGCGCTGTTCCTGGTCGCCAACATCTCCTTCGGCGCGGCGATCGTCGTCTACAACTCGTTCCTGCCGCAGCTCGGCGGCCCCGACGAGCGCGACGGCATCTCCAGCCGCGGCTGGGCGATCGGCTACCTCGGCGGCGGGGTGCTGCTCGCGCTCAACCTGGTCGCGGTCACCATGTTCAGCGAGGAGGGCAACCCGCAGCGCACCCTCGACCTGGCCCGCTGGTCCATCGTGTCCGCCGGCGTCTGGTGGGCGGCGTTCACCCTGGTGCCGCTGCGCTGGCTGCGCGAACGCCCCACCGCCGCGGCGCTGGCCGGCGGCGGCAACGTGCTCACCGACGGGTTCCGCCAGCTCGGCCGCACCCTGCGGCAGATCAAGGCGTACCCGCTGACGCTGTTCTTCCTGCTCGCCTTCCTGGTCTACAACGACGGCATCCAGACCGTCATCACCCTGGCCAGCCAGTACGGCACCGAGGAGCTGCGGCTGGGACAGGACACCCTGATCGTGACGATCCTGCTGGTGCAGTTCCTCGCCTTCGGCGGCGCGCTGGCCCTCGGCGCGCTGGCCCGGCGCATCGGCGCGTGGAAGACGGTGCTGCTGTCCCTGGTGCTCTGGACCGGTGTGATCATCGCCGCGTTCCGGCTGCCCGCCGAGGCGCCGCTGCCGTTCATGCTCCTCGGCGGGGCGATCGGCCTGGTCCTCGGCGGCAGCCAGGCGCTGAGCCGGTCGCTGTTCAGCCAGCTCATCCCGGCCGGCAAGGAGGGCGAGTACTACGGCTTCTACGAGATCAGCGACAAGGGCACCAGCTGGCTCGGGCCGCTCGCCTTCGGTCTGGTGTTCCAGCTCACCGCCTCCTACCGGGTGGGCCTGGTCTCACTGCTGATCTTCTTCGTGGTGGGTTTCGCGCTGCTGGCCGCCGTGCCGATCCGCCGCGCCATCATCGCCGCCGGCAACACCCCGCCCCGGGTGCTCTGACCGTCCCGATCGGCACGGGCCGATGGACTAGGCTGCCCCGACGTGACCGACGACGCCGCTGCCGCCCTGACCTGCCTGGCCCGCCCCCTGCCGGGCCCGGACGACAGCCGGGCCGGCTGCGCCGCCGCCCGCGGCGTCGACGGGCGTCCCCTGCACGCCGCCGCGCTGAAGTTCTTCTGGGGGCCGATGGACTCCGGCAAGTCGACCATGGCGTTGCAGATGAACTACAACCACGCCCGGCAGGGCCGCCGCGGCCTGGTCACCACCCGCATCGACCGGTCCCTGGGACCGCAGGTGACCAGCCGCATCGGCCTGGCCCACTCGGCGGTCGAGGTCACCGACTCCCTCGACCTGCGCGCGCTGGTCCGCGACACCTGGGCCGAGGGGGTCCGCGTGGACTACCTGATCTGCGACGAGGCGTCGTTCTACAACGTCGAGCACGTCGAGCAGATGGCCGAGCTGGTCGACGGCTACGACGTCGACGTGTACGCGTTCGGCCTGGCCACCGACTTCCGCTCCTGCCTCTTCCCGGCCGCGCAGCGGCTGTTCGAGCTGGCCGACGAGGTGGCCCGCATCCAGATCGAGGTGCTCTGCTGGTGCGGCCGGGAGGGGTTGCTCAACGCCCGGGTCGTCGACGGCCGGGTGGTCCGCGAGGGCGCGCAGGTCGTCATCGGCGACACCGCGGACACCGCCGAGGTGCGCTACCAGGTGCTCTGCCGCCGCCACTACCGCAGCGGCGACCTCGGCCCGCGCTCCTGACCGGCCCACGGGCCGCGCAGCGGGTCGGCGTGCCACGGCACCGCCAGGTATGTCGCGGCGGCCGGTGACGGCTCAGTACGGGTCACCGCAGACCCGCCATTCGCCGTCCTCCTTCACCACCGGCAGCAGGCGCTCCTCGGCGGCCCCACCGTCGCGGGTGACCCGGACGGTCACCTCGCCGACCGGCCGGCCGGCCTTCGTCCGCACCGACACGTCGACGATCTCGTAGCCGCTGACCAGCGGCGGGGTCCGCACCCAGCCGGCGAAGCCGACCTCGCTCCACCGGGTGCGCGCCTGCGCGCAGAGCCGCTGGTAGGCCCGGTCGACGTCCCCGGCGGCGACCTCCCGGAAGAACCCGTCCGCGGTGTCCCGCACGGGGCCGCTGGCCCCGGTGACCACCTGGACGTTCCAGGTGCCCAACCCGGCCACCCCGACCAGGCACAGGGCCATCGTCAGGCCGCCCAGCACCAACCCGGTCCGCACCGGACGGCGGGCCCGGGCCGGTCGGGTCCACCCGTCACCGCCCATCACCTGCGACCGTATGCGCCCGGTACGCACCCGCGCAGGACATCGCCCCCTGTCGCGCCGCCACCGCATCGTCTACCGTCGGCGCACACCCTCGAAGGAGCGACGATGAGCCGCTACGTGCAGCCGGTACCGACCCCCGACGACCCGTACACCGGCGACGCGCTGCTGCGGTCCTGGCTGGAGCGGCAGCTCGGCCCGGCCGGCCACGCCGCGGCGAAGGGCCGCCTCGCGGACCTGGCCGCCGACGTCGTGGGGCCGCTGCGCGCCGCGCACGCCGACGCCGAGGCCCACCCGCCGAGGCTGGTCCGCTACGACCCGTGGGGCGCCCGCGTCGACCGGATCGACACCTCCGCCGGCTGGCAGGCCCAGCGGGCCGCCGCCGCGCGGCACGCCGTGGTCGCGCTGCCCTACCTGGCGTCCGCGCGCGGCACCTGGGGCGCCGCCGCCCGGGTCGTGCAGCACGCCCTGCTGCACCTGTACGGGCCGGAGTCGGCGACCTTCTCCTGCCCGGTGGCGATGGCCGACGGCGCCGCCGCGCTGCTCAACCTCCCCGAGGTCGATCCGGGGGTCCGGGATGCCTGGCTGCCCCGGCTCACCTCCACCGACCCGCAGACCGCCGTGGTCAGCGGCCAGTGGATGACCGAGTCACAGGGCGGGTCCGACCTGTCCCGCTCGACCACCACCGGCCGGCCCGCCGCCGACGGGTCGTGGCGGCTGACCGGGGAGAAGTGGTTCTGCTCCGCCGCCGACGCGCCGATGGCCGTGGCCCTGGCCCGCCCGGAGGGCGCCGGCCGGGGCAGCCGGGTGCTCGCCCCGTTCCTGGTGCCCCGCTACGCCGCCGACTCGCCGCTGGCCGGGGCGACCGCCGGGGCGGACACGCCGGCGCCCGGGATCACCGTGCACCGGCTCAAGGACAAGCTCGGCACCCGCGCGCTGCCGACCGCCGAGATCGGCCTGCGCGACGCGTACGCGCTGCCGTTGGGTGACCCGGCGGTGCCCGGCCTGGTCCGGGCGATGACCCTGGTGGTGGTGACCCGGGTGCACAACGCCGCGGCCGCCGCCGGGGGCATGCGCCGTGGTCTGGCCCAGGCCCGGGCGTACGCCGAGGCGCGGCACGTGGCCGGTGGCGCGCTGTCGGGCAGTCCGCTGCACCGGGCCACCCTCGGCGCGCTCGCCGTCGACGCCGCTGGCGCGTTCGTCCTCGCCGGGCACGCGTTCACGCTGCTCGGCCGCCTCGAGGTGGGCGCCGACCCGGAGGCCGCCGCCGAGCTGCGGGTGGTCGCGCCGCTGGCGAAGCTCGCCACCGGTCGGCTCGCCGTCTCCTCCGCCAGCGAGTACGTGGAGGCCTTCGGTGGCGCCGGCTACGTCGAGGACACCGGGGTCGCCCGGCTGCTGCGCGACGCGCAGGTGCTGCCGATCTGGGAGGGCACCACCAACGTGCTGGCCCTGGACGTGCTGCGCGCGGTCAGCCGGGAGGACGCCGGCGCGCCGCTGCTGCGCCGGCTCACCGCCGCCGTCGACCTGGCCCGGCCGCTGTCCCCGGTGCTGGCCGACACCCTCGCCGGGGTCGCCGACGAGCTGCGCGGCAGCCTCGCCGAGGTCACCGCCGATCCGGCGGCGGTCGCGGTGCTGGCGGGCGCCCGCGGGCTGGCCCTGCGGATGGCGTACGCGCTGACCGCCGCGCTGCTGGTCGAGCACGCCGCCTGGGGCGACGAGCAGGCCGAACTGGCCGCCCGGCTCTGGACCCGGCGGTGGCTGCGCGGCGAGGACATCGCCGCCGACGCCCACCACCACCTCGACGTGCTCTGCTGAGGATCGCCGCCGGTCCGGAAGCTGTACCTGCCAGGAGATGTCAGGTACGTGCGGCAGGCTGCCGGTCATGACAGCAACCGCCGACCTCGCCATGGTCAACCTGGACAGCTCCGACCCGGCCGGGCAGGCCGCCTTCTACCACCGCCTGCTCGGCTGGAAGATCACCCACAGCGAAGCCGAGTACGCCATGATCACCAGCCCGGACGGCACGTCGATCGGCTTCGGCCGGGCCGACGGCTACCGGCCACCGGCCTGGCCCGACGAGGACTCCGCCAAGCGCTACCACCTCGACCTGTACGTCGACGACCTCGAGGTGGCGGAGAAGGAGTTCGTCGCGGCGGGGGCGACCCGGCCGGAGTTCCAGCCCGGCGAGGGGCGCTGGGTGGTGCTGCTCGACCCGGTCGGCCAGCCCTTCTGCATCTGCCCCCGCCCGCGGGGCTGACGCCGCCTCCCCGGCCGGGTCGTCGCGGCCCGGCCGGGGACGGCGCCGGCACCGGTCAGCGCAGCGGACCCCGGGCCACGGCGCTCCGCATGTCGTCCGGGTCGCCGGCCGGGACGTACTCCAGCCACCAGGTGGCGCCGGCCGCCGCCAGCTCGCCGAGGTACGCCCGCTCGGCCCGCTCGTCGGCGCGCCGCCGCCGTCCGCCGATCGCCACGTCGAACGGCGCGCCGTCCGCCCGGGTCGGCGGCAGCGCGCCCACCAGGTCGCGCACCTCGTCGGGGGTGAAGTCGGACCAGCCGTCGGTGTCGGTGAGCTTGTACGGCACGATCCCGTCGGCCCGTGCGGCCCGGCGGAGCACCGCCGTGGCCTGGGTGCTGCCGCCCACCCACACCGGCACCCGGGGAGACTGCGCCGGCGCGGGCCGCAGCGCCACCCCGTCGGCCCGGTAGTGCCGCCCCACGTGCGCGACCCGCTCGCCGCCGAGCAGGGCGACCAGCACGTCGAGGCCCTCGTCGAGCATCGCGGCCCGGACCTTCAGGTCGGTGGGCTCACCGAAGGCGGCCCACCCCCGGTCGGCGGGGTCACCGACGCCGACGGCGACACCCGCGCGGCCGGCGGAGAGGTGGTCGAGGGTGAGCACCTCCCGGGCCAGCTTCGCCGGGCGGCGCCGCGGCAGGCCGGTCACCGTGGTGCCCAGCCGGATCCGCCCGGTGCGCCCGGCGATCGCGGCCAGCAGCAGCCACGGATCGAAGGTGGGTGGGTCGTCGCCGGCGTGGTGGATCAGGTAGTCCTCCAGGAACACCCCGTCCCAGCCGGAGCGTTCGGCCAGCTCGCCGAGCTCGACCAGCAGGGACGCGGTGACGCCCGGGCCGCCGCAGCAGATCTCCAGTCCGTGTCGCATCCCCGCACCGTACGGACGGGGCCGGACAGTCGGCTCAGGTGCGGCGCCGGGCGCGGGCCGCCCAGATCACGTACGCCGGGTCGCGGTCGAGGTTGTGCCGGTCCCGGTCGTAGCGGCGGGTGGTGCGCGGGTCGGCGTGACCCATCGCGTCCTGCACGTCCTCCAGCGGCACCCCCTCGGCGCGGGCGGTGGTGGCGAAGGCGTGCCGCAGCGAGTGCGGCGACAGCTTCGCCGCGGCCGGAATGCCGGCGGCCTGCGCCAAGCGGCGCACCAGGCGGAACACCGAGTGCCGGTCGAGGCGGCCCCCGGTGGCGGTGACCAGCAGCGGGCCGGTGAGCGCGTCCACGCCGACCCCCTGCGCGGCGGCCCGTTCGGCCAGGTACGCGTCGACGGCGTACGCGGTGCCCGGGGTGAGCGCCCGGCGGCGCGGCTTGCCGCCCTTGCCGATGAAGCGGACGCTGCGGTGCCCCCGTTCGGCGCCCAGGTCGGCCAGGTCCAGCGACACCAGCTCCCCGACCCGCAGGCCGAGGTCGGCGAGCAGGGCGAGGGCGGCGCGGTTGCGGGCGGCGGTCGGGCCCCGTTCGGCCTCGGCGGCGGCCAGCAGCGCGTCCACCTCCTCCGGGGTCAGGCCGACGGTGGCCGAGTGGTCCCGGTCCACCCGGGGCCGGTCGGCGCCGGAGACCGGGTTGGCCTCGACGGCCCGCAGCCTGACCAGGAACTCGTACCAGCTGGACAGGGCGGAGAGCTTGCGGGCCACGGTGGCCGGGGTGAGCGGCCGTCCGGTCCGGGCGCCCACGGTGGACTCCAGCTGCCGAGCGTAGGCGTTGACGTCGAGGAAGTTGGCGAGCAGCGGGTCCAGGTCCCGGCCGGCGCACCAGGTCAGCCAGCTCGCGATGTCCCGCCGGTACGCGTCGCGGGTGTGCTCCGACAGCCGCCGGTTGCGCAGCCACGCCTCGGTGAAGTCGACCGGCCCGTCGGGCAGGGCGGGTCGACCCGCGGCGCGGGGCAGGACCGGGACGTCGGCACGGAGCATGCGAGAAAGGCTCTCAGTCTTCGGGGCGATTGACCATGAGGCGCGCCCGACGGGATTGCGACACCGTTCCACGTCGGCGCGGGCGTTACCGTCGTCGGGTGCGCGCCAGCCGGCTGGTCTCCCTGCTGCTGCTCCTGCAGAACCGGGGGCGGCTGACCGCCCGCGAACTCGCCGACGCCCTGGAGGTGTCGGTCCGCACGGTCTACCGGGACGTCGAGTCCCTCGGCGCGGCCGGGGTGCCGGTCTACGCCGACCGGGGACCGGCCGGCGGCTACCGGCTACTCGACGGCTACCGCACCCGGCTGACCGGGATGACCGCCGGGGAGGCCGAGGCCCTCGTCCTGGCCGGGATGCCCGGGCCCGCCGCCGAGCTGGGCCTGGGGTCGGTGCTGGCCGCGGCGGAGTTGAAGCTGCGCGCCGCCCTGCCGGCGGAGCTGGCCGACCGGGGCGACCGGGTCCGGCAGCGGTTCCACCTCGACGCGCCGGGCTGGTTCCGCGACCCGGAACCCGTTCCGCACCTGACGGCGCTGGCCGGCGCGGTCTGGGAGGACCGCATGGTGCGGGTGCGCTACCTGCGGTGGCAGCGTCCCCGTGAGGTGACCCGGGTGCTCGCCCCGCTGGGCGTGGTGCTCAAGGCCGGCCGTTGGTACCTCGCGGCCCGTTCCGGTGACCAGCTGCGCACCTACCGGGTCGGGGCGGTGCAGCAGGTGACCGTCCTCGACGAGCGGTTCGACCGGCCGGCCGACTTCGACCTGGCCGCGTTCTGGGCCGACTGGACCGACCGGTACGAGCGCGGCGTCTACCGCGACGAGGCCCGCATCCGGGTGACGGCGGCGGCGCTGGAGTTCATGGCCCACGTGTGGCCGACCGCGATGAGCCGCGCGGCCCGCGCGACGGCGGGTGAGCCGGACGCGGAGGGCTGGCGGCACACGACGGTGCCGATCGAGTCGGTCCGGCACGGCCACACCGAGCTGCTCAAGCTGGGCGCCCAGGTCGAGGTGCTGGCGCCGCCCGAGCTGCGCGAGATGGTGGCCGCGACCGCGCACGCGATGGCCGGCCGCTATCCGCGCCCGGGCGGGCCACCGGCGTGACGGCGGGGGGTGAACCACCCCCGCCGTCGTCGGCCGCGCTCACCTGGTGAGCTGCTTGTGCCGGTTGCGCTGGGCGGTGACGTTGATCCGGCGCGGCTTGGCGCGTTCCGCGATCGGGATGCGCAGCGTCAGCACTCCGTTGTCGTAGCCGGCTTCGAGGCGGTCGGTGTCGAGGGTGTCGCCGAGGAAGAGCTGCCGGGTGAAGGTGCCCATCGGGCGCTCGGCGGCGACGAGTTCGACGTTCTCGCCGGTGGGGCGGTGGCGCTGCGCGCGGACGGTCAGCACGTTGCGCTCGACCGTGCACTCGATGCTGTCCGGGTCGACGCCGGGCAGGTCGAAGGCGGCGTAGAAGTGGTCGCCGTCGCGGTAGGCGTCCAGGTGCATCGTCGCCGGGCGGCTGGTGGTGCCGAAGAACTGCTCGGCGAGCCGGTCGATCTCACGGAACGGGTCGGTACGCATCAACATGGTCGTGCCTCCTCGGTTCTCCTGGGCCGAAGGTGTCGGGTTGAGTCGAACCGACTCAACTTCCTCTTCTGTATTTAGCGCGTGGAAGGGCCGACGTCAACCCGCAGCGTCTTTTCGAACCAGTGCTCCGCGTAGGGGCCGTCGTTGAAGGCGGGGATCTCGGCGTAGCCGTGCCGGGCGTACAGGGCGCGGGCCTCGACCAGGTCGCTGCGGGTGTCCAGCCGGATCCGGTCGACGGCGAGCGTGCGGGCGTGCTCCTCGACCGCTGCGAGCAGCGCCGCTCCCCCGCCGCGGCCGCGGTGCCCGGGCTCGACGTACACCCGGGTCAACTCCGCCCAGCCGGGCCGCAGGCGCAGTCCCGCGCAGCCGGCCGGCGCGCCCTGCCGGTGGGCGAGCAGGAACAGTCCGGTGGGGGCGACCAGGTCGCCGCTCGGGTCGTCGGCCATCGCCGACTCGACCTCACCGGCCCGGCAGGGGCGGCCGTGGTAGCGCCGGACCATCTCGTCGAAGTACCGCCGCAGCAGCGCGACGGCTTCGGGGTGGTCGGGGTGGGCCGGCCGGATGCTCCAGGTCGCGGTGCTCCTCACCCGTCGATCATGTCCGGCGGGTCAACCGGGTTTCGGCGACGCCGCTCCGGCGGCGCCGCTCCGGCGGCGCCGCTCCGGCGGCGCCGCTCCGGCGGCGCCGCTCCGGCGGCGCCGCTCCGGCGGCGCCGCCTATCAGCGGGTCAGCGGTGGCGCGAGGGCAGCAGGGAGATCAGCACCGCCGCCACCGCCAGGTGCATCGCACCGAGGGTCAACTTCGCGCCGGTGGTGGCCTCGGTGGCCGTGAGAGGAAGCAGGGAGAGCAGGGCCACCACCACGGCGAGGGCGATCCAGACGGTGGTCGCCCGACGCGGCAGGAAACGCTCGAGGACGGCCAGCGCCGCCCAGCCGACCAGCGCGGCGCCGAGGGAGAAGAGGACGACCGGACCGATCCCGACGGTCATCTCCGGCTGCCCCGGGTTCTTGACGGTGTAGTCCACCCCGGCGATGGCGCCGATCACCCAGATCAGCACGCAGGCCAGAACGGCGCCGGCGACACCGACGGCCCGGCGGCGCGCGGGCGTGACGGTGGTGGCGGGTTGTGCGGTCGCGCTCATGGCTGCTCCTCGGTCGCGGGAACGAACAACGCGACCGTACCAGATAGTCTTGATCTGAACTATCTTCTACGGAACTAGCAGCCGGGGCGGTCCGGTGGCCCACACGGACCGGTGCCGGCCAACCGGCCGGACACCAGGCTCTCGATCGACCGGAGCAGCACCGCGCGGTCGGCCTCGGGCAGCGCGGCGAGCACCTCCTGCTGGATCCGGGCGGCGATCTCCTGCGCCCGACCCAGGACCCGCTCCCCCTCCGGGGTCACCTCCACCAGGCGGGCCCGACGGTCGCTCGGCGACGGGAGACGCCGCGCGAGCCCCGCCGCCTCCAACTGGTCCAGCGTGACCACCATGGTGGTCTTGTCGATCCCGCACAGCTCGCCGAGCTGCCGCTGGGTCAGGTCGCCGGGTCGCGCCCGCAGCAGCACGCAGTGCGCCCGCGGCGAGATGCCCAGTTCTCCCAGGCCCCGCGCGTGCTCGGCCATCAGGGCGTGGCTGGCCCGGGAGAGCAGGAACATCAGGTCCGGGGTGCCGCCGGGCGAGCAGGAGGTCATGCACCGAGGCTAACAAGATGGTCCGGAACGGGATCGTCTCCCCGACGGACGGTCAGGGGCCGGTCCGCCAGTAGATCCCCTGCTCCCGGGCGAGCAGGCCCTCGTCCACCAGAGAGCGCCGCAGGGTCACGTGGTCGGCGGTCCCGCCCTCGCACCAGCCGCGGAGCATCTCGTCGACCGCCCGCTCCGGGTAGCGCAGTCCGGGCTCGAACGACTCCACCAGGTGGGTGAGCAGCACCCGCCGACGGCCACGCTGGGCCGGCAGCGCCACCAGGGCGCCGTCGCGCAGGAACGTCCGCAGCACCCGGTCGGCGGGCTCCTCGGCGGCGCGGGGTGCGGCGGGCGTACGGGCCGCCTCGCGGAACCGGTCCGCGTCGACCCGCAGGTCGCCGTCGGCGCCGGTCACCACGCCCGCCTCGGCCAACCGGCGCAGCGCGGTGACCACCTGACGGGTGGACAGGCCGGCGCGCGCGGCCACCGCCGCGGTGTCGGCGCCGCCGAGCACGACGGCGGCGAAGACCCGCCGGCGTACGTCGTCGGCGAGCGCTCCGGCGAGGGTTCGGGTCGTCATGCCGGTCACCCTGTCAGCGACGTACGGTCACCGCCAGGTGTTTTCCCGGCGGCGGTGTCAGCGGCAGGTTCGGCCTGCAGGGAGACCCGCCGGAGCAGGTCGGCCAGGAGTCGCCGTTCCGCCGGGGTGAGCACCGCCAGCAGGCGGTGCTCCTCGTGGCCCAGCACGTCTATGGCCGCCCGCCAGCCGGCGTGGCCGGCGTCGGTGAGTTCGACGTCGACCCGGCGTCGGTCGACGGTGGACGGAATCCGGCGCACGAAGCCGCGCCGGAGCAGAGCGTCGACCCGGGCGGTGACCGAGGCGGGTGCCATCCGCAGGTCGTCGGCGAGTTCGGTTGGCGCGGCCCGGCCGCGCCGACCGGCCAGGGCGTGCAGGGTGTCGAACTCGTGGGCGGGCAGGTCGAGCTCGGCCAGCGACCGCTCCTTGACCGCCCGCAGGTGCCGGGTGAGGAAGGCCATCCGGGTGACCGCTTTCTCGATGTCGGGGTCGAGGTCCGGCAGGACGGGCAGCCACCGTTCGACGTGCCGGTCGGCGCGGTCGCGGTCGGTCATGCGCCCACTGTACGACGGCGTCGAATAATTCATTGACGAAAGGTTCGACGTCGAAATACATTCCCAGGGTGACCCACCCTCTGCGGCTCCCCGCCTTCCGGCTGCTCTTCCTCGGGCGCACCGTCTCCGCCGTGGGCGACGCCGTCGTGCCGGCCGCCCTCGCCCTCGCCGTGCTCCGCGCCACCGGCTCCACCGGCGCCCTCGCCCTGGTGCTGGCCTGCGCGATGCTCCCCAAGCTGCTCCTGCTGCCGCTCGGCGGGGTGGTCGCCGACCGCTTCGACGCCCGCCGGGTCGCCCTCACCACCGACCTGGTCCGGTGCGCCGCCCAGGTGGCCGTCGGCGTGGAACTGCTCGGCGCCGGCCCGTCGCTGACCCACATCGCGGTCGCCTCCGCGGTCGGCGGCACTGCCTCCGCCTTCGCCATGCCCACCGCCTCCCCGCTGGTCGCCGGTACCGTGCACGCCGACGGACGGCAGCAGGCCAACGCCCTGATGGGCGTCACCGCCAACGCCAGCCGGCTCACCGGACCCGCCCTCGCCGGCCTGCTGATCTGGGCCGCCGGCCCCGGCTGGGCGTTCGTCCTCGACGGCCTCACCTTCGCTGTCAGCGCCCTGCTGCTCAGCATGGTGCGGATCCGGCACGTGCCGGTGCCGCACCGCTCGATGCTCACCGACCTGGCGCACGGCTGGCGCGAGGTGCGCGGCCGCGACTGGTACTGGACCAGTCTCATCGGCCACGGGGTGTGGAACGGCGCCGCCGCCGTGCTGATGACCCTGGGCCCCGTCATCGCGACCACCCAGCTCGGCGGCGAGGGCGTCTGGGTGCTCATGTTGCAGGGCGGCGCCGTCGGCCTGCTGATCGGATCACTGCTGGCCGCCCGGGTCCGCCCCCGCCGGCCGGTGCTGATCGCCAACCTCGGCCTGGCCACGTACGCGGCGCCGTTGCTGCTGCTCGCCGTCGCCGCGCCCGCACCGGCGGTCATCGCCAGCTACTGCCTCGCCCTGACCGCGCTCGGCTTCCTCAACCCGGTCTGGGAGACCGTCGTGCAGGAGCAGGTACCACCGCAGGCACTGGCCCGGGTCACCTCGTACGACTGGCTGATGTCCCTGGGCGCGATGCCGGTCGGCTACGCCGTCGCCCCCCTCGCGGCGCACGCCTGGGGCGAGGCGACCCCACTGGTCGGCGCGGCGGTGCTCGTCGCGCTCTCCTGCGCCGGCACCGCCGCCGTTCCCGCCGTACGCCGACTCACCTGGCAGGCCACGCCCGCGCCGCAGCCGGTGGCCCCCACCGCGACCACCGGCTGACCGGTCAGAGCGGGTGCCCGGTGGTGGCGTCCACGTGGCCGGGGACCTCCTCGTGACGGTCACCGACACTCGACGTCCCGGACGGCTCGAACATCAGGATCGACGCGCCCTGCGGCGCGGACGGGCGGTGCGGCACCCCGCGCGGCACCACGTACACCGCGCCGCGCGGCAGCACCACCGTCCGCTCGCCGGCGTCGTCGCGCAACTCGATCCGCAGCTGCCCCTCCAGGACCAGGAAGAACTCGTCGGTGTCGTCGTGGGCGTGCCACACGTGCTCACCGGCCACCTTCGCGATCCGCACGTCGTAGTCGTTGACGCGGGTGACGATCCGCGGACTCCACAACTGCTCGAAGCGGGACAGCGCCGCCGCCAGGTCGATCGGCTCATCACTCATCGACCCATCCTGACACCTGCGCGCCGCCCCGGGGTCACAGGAACCGGTGCATGACGTGCAGGCCCACCCGACCCTCGGTCGGATGCGCGAACGACTCCGGCACGGTGCCCACCACCGAGAACCCGAGTCGCCGGTACAGCTCGACGGCCGCGTGGTTAACCTCGACCACCGCGTTGAACTGCATCGCCGCGTACCCCTGGGTGCGGGCCCAGTCCAGCGCGTACTCGGCCAGGGCGCGACCGACACCGCGGCCGCGGGCGTCGGCCGCCACCATGAAACTCGCCGTCGACACGTGCCCACCGGGCCCCGGCCGGTTGCGGCCCATCTTCGCCGTGCCCACGACCCGGTCGCCGTCGACCGCGACGACGGTGCGCCCCGGCGCGGCCTCCACCCACACCTCACGCGCGACCTCCGACGGCCAGGCCGGGTCGTACGGGAAGGTGTCGCCGGCGCCGGTCACCTGCGCGAAGATCGGCCACACCGCCGGCCAGTCGGACTCCGTGAAAGCTCTGATCCGCATCCGGCGGACGCTAGCCACCCCGAGCGGCACGGACAAACGGCTTTTCCGCCGCGGTGACCCGACGCGACAGCGTCGGCTATGCCGCGACCGCGATCACCAGGAACTCGCCGTCCGTCCCCGCGCCCACCGGCTCGCCGTGCCAGCCGCCGTGGATCCGCTCCACCCGGAACCCGGCCGCGGCGAGGGACCCGCGCAGCTCCTGCTCGGTACGGAACCGCAGCACCGCGTCGCCGCGCAGCTCCCGGTCGGGAAAGCGGTAGTGACGGGTGAAGTGGACCAGGCCGCCCTCCACCGCGGTGACCTCCGTCCAGACCTCCACCTCACCGCCGTCCGGCAGGCGCAGCCGCCGGCGGGAGTCGACCGGGTTCCACCGCTCCCACCGCCGGTCGGCTGGATCACGGGAGTCGAACACCAACCGTCCGCCGTCGACCAGTGCCCGCCGCAGCGCGCCCAGCGCACCGGCCCACTCGCCGTCGGTCACCAGGAACTGCGCGACATGGCTGGTCATCACCGCGACGTCGTACGCCCGCCCGGGTAGCACCTCCGCGCCGCCCTCGATCCAGGTGACGCGTTCGGCGCCGGGCTTGGCGCGGGCGGCATCCAGGCAGGCGCGGGCCGGGTCGACGCCGGTGACGACGTGCCCGGCGGCAGCCAGGCCGAGCGCCAGCCGGCCGGTGCCGCAGCCGAAGTCGAGCACCCGCACGCCCGGGGTCTCACCGACCATCGAGAGGAAGAAGTCGTCGTCGCGACCCCACGGGCACTCGACGTCGTAGACCGCGACCAGGCGGGTATCGGTGAACTCCGCGTTGCGCATCGCCGCACCTCAGCGCCTGTGGAGGAAGTTGCTCCTCCAAGAGCGGACGGCCAAAAGAAACGGCAAGGAGATTGCCTACTCCTTGCCACTTCCAACATATAGCAGACCGGGGGTCTTGCGGCAAGACCCGGGTCGTGCCGCAGAATCTCCAGCCGCAGCCAGAAACTGCGGAAATCAGAAAGACGCGGAGTACCCGCGGAATGGCGAAAAAGCCGGTGGGGCTCGCGGTGTGGTTGCGGGACTTCAGCGCGGAGGCGCGGGTGTGCGCGCCGCAGCCGGCCGAGAGGCGACCTGTCAAACGGGGGGTTTCATGGTTGACGTGATCGTGGTCGGCGGCGGACCGACCGGCCTGATGCTGGCCGGCGAGTTGCGCCTGCACGGTGTGCACACGCTCGTGCTGGAGAAGGAGACGGAGCCGACCAGGTACGTCCGCGCGCTCGGCCTGCACGCGCGCAGCGTCGAGGTGCTGGACCAGCGCGGTCTGCTGGAGCGGTTCCTCGCGCTCGGCCAGCGGTACCCGGTCGGTGGTTTCTTCGCCGCCATCGCCAAGCCGTCGCCGGACCGGCTGGACACCGCACATCCGTACGTGCTCGGCATCCCGCAGACCACCACCGACCGCCTGCTGGCCGAGCACGCCACCGAGGTCGGCGTCGAGATCCGGCGCGGCTGCGAACTGGTCGGGCTCAGCCAGGACGACCACGGGGTGACCGCCGAGTTGGCCGACGGCACGCGGCTGCGCTCGCGCTACCTCGTCGGCTGCGACGGCGGCCGGAGCACGGTGCGCAAGCTGCTCGGCGTCGGCTTCCCCGGCGAGCCCACCCGGGTCGAGACGCTGCTGGGCGAGATGGAGGTGGCAGCCTCCCCGGAGACGGTGGCCGCCGTGGTGGCCGAGGTCCGCAAGACCCACCTTCGGTTCGGCCTCGGGCCCGTCGGGGAGGAGGTGTACCGGGTCGTCGTGCCCGCCGAGGGCGTGGCCGCGGACCGTACGACTGCGCCCACCCTGGAGGAGTTCCAGCGGCAGCTGCGGGCGTACGCCGGCACCGACTTCGGCGTGCACTCACCGCGCTGGCTGTCCCGCTTCGGCGACGCCACCCGGCTGGCCGAGCGCTACCGGACCGGCCGGGTGCTGCTGGCCGGCGACGCGGCGCACCTCCACCCGCCGACCGGCGGCCAGGGACTCAACCTCGGCATCCAGGACGCGTTCAACCTCGGCTGGAAACTGGCCGCCGAGGTCAACGGTTGGGCGCCGGAGGGGCTGCTGGACAGCTACCACGCCGAACGGCACCCGGTGGCCGCCGACGTGCTGCACAACACCCGCGCGCAGTTCGAGCTGCTCTCCCCCGAGCCGGGACCCCGGTCGGTGCGCCGGCTGGTGTCGGAGCTGATGGACTTCGAGGACGTGAACCGGTACCTGATCGAGAAGATCACCGCGATCGGGGTCCGCTACGACTTCGGAGAAGGCCATGAACTGCTCGGCCGGCGGATGCGGGACGTGCGACTGAAGCGCGGGCGCCTCTACGAGCTGATGCACGGCGGCCGTGGGCTGCTGCTCGACCAGACCGGCCGGCTCTCGGTGGCGGGCTGGGCCGAGCGGGTCGACCACGTCGTCGACGTCAGCGAGGAACTGGACGTGCCCGCGGTGCTGCTGCGGCCGGACGGCCACGTCGCGTGGGTCGGCGAGGACCAGCAGGATCTGCTCAGCCAGCTGCCGAGGTGGTTCGGCGCTGCCGTCGGCTGAGCGCTCGGCCCATGCTGAAATTGTCATCCGGTACGCCGATGGAGGGTCCGCACAGCTCTCGGGAATTGTCGAAGCGGTATCCCGTCATGCTCGGTCACGGCCTCACCTTCTCTTTGTTCGGAGTCGGTGTCCTACTGCCGGCCGTGGCCGCCGACTGGATCACGATCATCGGTAGCGCCCGAAGATGGTCGCGTTGCGACGACGCCGACCGATCCGACGGGCCAGCGGTACAGCGTTCATTTTTGAACGCGGCCCAGCCTGTCGCGTCGGGGACGCACCCCTCGACGCGACACTGGTGCCGGCTGGACATTCGAGTCCTCACCTCTGTCGGGAGAGCAGCTGCCAGCCGCGCCGCTGCCAGGGCTCGTCCCGGCGCCGGAGTGCCTCGGCACGATCTTCGGCGGTGGACCGTGCGAGCTCGGCCTCGTCCGGGCTCATCCAGCCGTTACGGCACGCCTCTTCGTACTCGTCCCAGTCTTCGATCTCGACGCGGGAGTCCCGCTCGTGGAGGACCGGGTCCAGTTCGAGATCGACGTACCGCCAGCCCGCCTCGGTGCTCTCCGGCGGGAGGCACACGTCGATCTCAAGTCGCCGGTCAGCAGGATCATCGACCCACCACGCCACCCAGGGACGGCCCGCCGCGAGCAGCACCAGGACGGGTACCGCCAGTACGCCGCTGCCGTGCGGAGCGCCCCAGCGTGAACCGGTCGGACCCCGCAGCCACGTGCCGGCGCGGTCCTGGCGGATCTGCTGGAGGTCGAACCAGAAGACGCCGCCGGGGCGCTTGATCTTGAACAGACGTACGCTCCCGTCGTTCCGCACCGTGTCCACGTTAAGAGCAGCATCGAGTACGCCGCGACCCGGCACTCCGGTGGGAGGCGTCGTCTCAGTCGCGCTTCAGGCCCGAGAAGATGACCGCGAGCGTGCGGGCTTGCAGCTGCTCGTCCCATCCACCGTGCACGGCCCCCTGGCACACGCTGACCAGCAGCGCCATCACCTCGGGTAGCCGTACCGGGGCGGCGACCGCGCCGGTGGCCTGCGCCTGTTCCAGCAGCCCGGCCACCGCCTGCTCCAGATGACCGACCGCGTCCGGGATCCGGATGTCCACCCCGGACCCGGCGAGCAGGTCGACGACGGTCTTCTTCGCCGCGGCCTGCGCCACCATGTGCGTGAAGAAGGCGAAGAGGTCGCGCTGCCCGGCCTCCTCGACGAGCTGTGTCAGCAGTCGCTTCATGATCGCGGCGAGCAGGTCGTCCTTGGTGGGGAAATGCCGGAAGACCGTGCCGACCGCGACGCCGGCCCGCCGGGCCACCTCCTCGGTGGAGGCACGGGGGCCGAACTCGGCGAAGACCGACTCGGCGGCGTCCAGGATGCGTACGCGGTTGCGCTGCGCGTCGGCACGCAGCGGCGGCCCCTCTACCAAAATGAGTCTCCACTCATTATTCTCGGCGACACAAGTCGAGTCCTGACTCATCTTATCCAGGAGGACGACCATGACGCCGAACGAGATCTTCGACAGCATGCGCGCCCGGTGGCTCGCGAACCTGCCCACCTTCGAGCCCGACCTGCTCACCGACGACGTGGTGATCGAGACACCGTTCGCCGCACCCGGCCGCCCTACGCGTACCGAGGGGAAGCAACAGGTGCTCGAGTACACCCGATGGAGCCGAGCGACGTTCCCGGTCCGGTTCGACGACTGCCGCAACGTGGTCGTGCACGAGACCGCCGACCCCGAGGTCATCGTCGTCGAGTACGAACTGGTCGGCACTCACACCGCGACCGGGACAACCGCCTCGGCGCCGTTCATCGGGGTGCTGCGTAGCCGCAACGGCAAACTGGCCCACTGGCGCGAGTACCAGCACACCCTCGCCATCGCCCAAGCCGTCGGTCAGGCATAGGCCCCGGATCAGGAGTGAGCCGCAGACGGAGCCGCTGCACCTCGTGAGGGGCCAGGCCGCCCACCGCGCTGCGGGCGCTGATCGCCTCAGACGCCGACCAACATCTTCGTTGATCCCCGGGCCCGCACCAGGGCGGCGGGGCACGTGCCCGCCCTGTCGTCCTCGGTCCTCCTCTTCAGAAGCCGGCGACCTCGGTTCGGTGCCGGGGACACCGTCGTGAGCGTCCGTCGCTCCGTTCGCGGGTTGCAACAGAACAGACATTATGGTGTACCAGGGTTTCGCCCCTTATGTCCGCCTACATTGTTGAATTATCGGTAATCGTTATTCGTTAATCCGGCAAGGGTCAGTGAGGCGAGCTGGCTGAGGGGTTCGCCCGCCGTTGTCAGGTCTCACCTGAGCTGGCGAGTTCCCAGGCGGTTCGCCGGCACAGGTGGCGGAGCCTCACCCGATCTGGCTGAGCGCTCTCGATGTGGTGTGGCTCAGCGCTGGTGGCGAAGCCGATGACCGAACTCACCGAGCAGACCCGGCGGTTGATCGCCTGCTCGTCGCTGGTCCTGGTCGCCAGCGTGGACGCACAGGGCAACTGTGACGTCTCCCCGCGCGGCGGCCCCGCCGGGTTCGTCGCCGTCCTGGACGCGCGGACGGTGGCGATACCGGACGCGACGGGCAACAAGCGTCTGGACAGCCTGCAGAACGTCATCGCCACCGGGCGGGCCGGGCTGCTGTTCGTCATCCCGGGGCACACCACGACGCTCAGGGTGAACGGGCGGGCCTGCGTCTCCACCCGCCCCGAGCTGCTCTCACAGCTGACCGCCGTGGGCAAGCCACCGGCCAGCGCGCTGGTGCTGGGCATCGAGCAGGCCTACCCGCACTGCCCCAAGGCGCTGCTGCGCGGCGGGGCCTGGAAGCCGGAGCTGACGATCGCCGACATCGAACAGGTGGAGGCGGACTCGCTGAAGTACCGCTACGAGTGGGAGCCCGCGGACCCACCGCCGTGCGCTGAGGCCGAGGTCGGCGCAGGGCGATGGGTCCGTCGTCGCGTCCTATTCCTCCGGCTCCCAGGCGATCAGCTGGTCGAAGACGCGGCGGTCGCCGTCGAGCCGCAGCAAGTCCATCGGAATGCGGCCGTAGAAGAACATGACCAGCTCATTGGCCGTACCCCGGGCGGAGGCGTAGGCCGCCTCCGGGCCCTCGCCGGCGACCGGCGCGGAGAGCCGGGCGGTCCGTGCGCCGCCGGCGGAGAACCAGAGCCGCCAGGAACGGCCCTCGGTGGCGTGGTAGTCGATGACAGCGGGCTTGTGCGGCCACGCGGCCGTCGTCGCGACGCAGGTGGTCAGGAACTCGTCGACACCGTCGAGGGCCACCTCGTCCGGCAACGGCTGCGGGGCGCCCACGGCGACCTGGGCGTCATAGGTGTGCACGGCGACCTGCTGAAGCTGATGCCGGGCAACGGCACCAGCGGTCTGCGGCGCCTGCGACGAACCCCACCACGTCCAGCAACCACGATCCGGGCCGGCCTCCCGCAACGCGGCCAGCAGCTCCCCCGTCGACGCGGCGAACCAGGCCAGCAGGGCCTCGCGCTCCCGGGGCGGCACCGGGGCGGACATCGCCGGAGGAGCGTCGGCGGGCCCCGCGGCCACGATGGCGGCCCACTTGCGGCGTCCCTCGCCCAGGTGCTGCACCAGGTCGAACAACGTCCACTCGGGGCAGGTCGGCACTCGCACGTCGAGGCTGGGTGCCGCGGCGACCGCCGCCCGGAAAGCGGTCGATCGCTCGTCTATCAGCCGCAACAGGCCAGCGAACTCCAGAGTCTTTCCCACCGCGGCTTTGTACCACCCCACTCCGACGACCGACAGGATTTCCCCACCCCCGGCGGCGGGGCCACGCGGAAAATCCGTTGCCCGGCGGCCCGCGGGTTGACCATGCTGACGCGCATGGATCAGTGACCAGTGGCGCACGTGCGCGATGAAAGCGGGTTCGAGTCACCTCCCCGTCTCGGTCCGCCGTGCCACTCGAAGCCCGCACCGGGTGACCGGTGCGGGCTTCCTTCACGCGACGTGATCTGCGACGTCGCGCCAGCCGGCGTGCTCCGCGCCGAGACGCCGGCTGCCCGCCACTGGATCCGGGAGGCACCCCCCGGCGCGTCATCGCGCTGCCGGGCGCCTCCTGCCTAGACCTTGGAATCGCCGAAGTCATGAATAGTTCCAGCCATGTCCGCGTGCCGGCCGACGGTCGCGGACCCGGCATCGACCGCAAAGCGCTGTGGGTGGTCAGCGAGCTCGGACTGCCGGCCATCGTCAAAGCCTGCGTGTCGTGCAGGTCCACCCGTCACCGTCCCACCGGGAAGATCCGGGTCAACGCGAACCACAAGCTGCTCGACGTGTGGCTGCTGATCTGCTGCGACCTGTGCGGCCGCACGTCGAAGATCCCCGTCCACGAGCGCGTCAACGTGCGGGGGCTGGACCACGAGCGGCTACTGAGGTTCGAGAACAACGATCCAGCCATGGTGCGACAGCTGACCATGGACGCGACGCTCGCTCACAAGGCCGCCTACCAGCTGGACTGGACCGGCACCTGGCAGTTGGACACCGACATACCGTTCTACGACCTCCTGCGCGAGGATGCCGCGCCGCTCAAGGTCATCATCAGGTTCGAGCTCCCGGCACCCGTCCGGGTCGAGAAGCTGCTCACCGCCGGGTTCGGCCTGAGCCGTCCCGCCGTGCGAGGCATGGTCGACTCCGGGCGCATCCGCCTGCCCCTGCCCATCGACGCCAAGGCCCGCGAGGACTTCACCTTCCTTGTCGTCACCGCCCCACCGCTGTCACCCGAGCGGGCATGAGGTGCCGCCCCACGGCGCGATGACCTGCGCCGTGGAGCGGCCCGTACCATCCGGCCCGCCGGCCGTCGCGGTCGGCGGGCCGGCCCAGCCTGCGGCGGCTCACTTGAATGTGCCGGCCTTCGCCCGCACGGACATGCCTGCGTGCGAATCCCGTGCTTCAAAGACCTCCGCTTGGCTGTCCGCGACATCTCGCCTGAGCGACTACTCCCGCCTCGCGAGCAACGCATCCACCCGCGGGGCCGGACAGCACCTCCGCTCGCGGCCCGCGACGCGGACACCGAACCCGCGCCTTATCGCCCCGTTACACACCGCTGCCACGCACTCAGACGGGTGCCCCCTTTAAGGCCGGGCGCGGATCGCCTGCGTCATGGCATCAGCCGACACCGGCACTCCGGGTCGCGCAGGGACCTGAGCTGCTGTGCGCTTGACGGGGCGGGGAAGGTGTAACGCGCCCCAGCATGTTGATGTGCGCGTACCCGAGCGGTGACAAGCGGGCGGCGTCCTCGTCGCGGACCTGGTAGTCTGGGCGCGGAGCGCGGTGACGGCCAGGTCGATGTAGCGGGTGTTGAAGAGCACGACCGCGTTGAGGACGAGTCCGAGCGCGCCCAGCTGGTCTTCCTGTCCGGTGCGGTAGGGCTGCATGATGTCGCCGCGGTGTCCGTGCAGGATCTTGCGGGCCAGGGAGTGTCGGGACTCGCCGATGTTCAGTTGCCGGGTCACGGTACGCCGGTAGGTTTCGTCGACCGGGTCGACCATGGCCAGCAGGTGCAGGGTCTTGGCGATCCGGCCGGCACTCGGCCAGGGCTTGACCGAGCGGGATGGAATGCCCGTCGCGGGTCAGCATCCGCAGCAGGTCGTAGGCGCGGACCCCCGTTCTCCACCGGAACCACTGGGCGAGCCGGCCGATCCGCTACCTGACCCCGTCCCGCCTCAGAGCGAGACAGCGCTTCCGCAGGTGCCCCACGCCGAACCCGTGTGGACGGACATCGTGGCCGCTCGGCCTGACGGGGCCCGACTGGAATTCACGCCACACCAGGCGCGACCTGCCGATTCTCGGTGTCGCTGCTACTTTTCAGTCTTGCAACGAGCCCGTCGCGCAACCGGTCAACGTGCCGTCGACGTGGCGTGGTAAGCAGACGAGTGACCAGGTCCACTCACCGCCATGGGATCGACGACAGATCTTGTGCTACGGTAACCGAGTTGCAGTTTTGATTTCCTTAGACGTTTTCCGGCGCCTGATGGGGCATCTGAAACCCATCCAGGCGCTTTTCGTTTTTCGTGTCGTTTCGACGCGGGTGATCAACGCGGCGGCGTAAGGGTCCGCAGAGTGCGGTCTCTAACAGCCTGCGAAGGAGCAGACATGACTACAGGTACCGTGAAGTGGTTCAACGCCGACAAGGGCTTCGGCTTCATCAGCCCCGACGACGGCGGCGCCGACGTCTTCGCCCACTTCTCCGCGATCTCGGCGAGCGGCTTCCGCAGCCTCGACGAGAATCAGAAGGTGGAGTTCGACATCACCC